>DASUTR010000588.1:0-17979 GCA_036374535.1 Polyangiaceae bacterium | reverse complement strand
GGTGCTGCAGCCGGAGGCGAGTGCGAGAGCGCCGAGGGCGCTCACGGTCAGGGTCGTAATCTTCTTCATCATGGTGGTTCTGTTCCTCTCCTTTGAGCGAGCGCAGAGAGCTATTGCAGCTACCGTTCCATCGAGCGCCCGAGCGCGACTTTCAGCGGCGATGGAGAGGCGGCGCGTAGGTGCGCGAGATGGAACGCGAATTCACCGAGAAAACGCCTGGAACGACATCAGCGAGCGACGTCGTGCGCCGTCGCACTCGCGGTAAAGATGTAGGCTCTTGGTGGCTGCACGAGTTGTGCAACGCGTTTGCACAACTCGTGCACGCTGTGCAAATCAGCCGAAATAGAGCGGATGAGGGGAGATGTAGGTTCCCGAACGCGGGCGCCGCCTCGAAGCAAGTGGTCGAGCGGACCCCCGCGCGCGCCCCCGCGAGCTCGAGGGTGCTCGCGGTCGAGCGCCGAGGCGAGGGCAGCGGCCAGCGCCGAGGCGAGGGGCAGCGGCCAGCGCCAAGGCGAGGGGCAGGGGCAGGGGCAGCCTCAGATGACAGCGTTGCGTATGTCCCCACGCGCTCAAATCCGCGGTCGCGAGACCTCGGAATGCAGCGACCCCGGGCGGCGCCGCGGCCCCGCGACCCATCAGAAAACGCATTCTCCCCATCCACACACGGTCGCGTGATCGAGAACCGTCGCCGAAGGCATGAACAGCCTGAGGAAAAAGGCGGAGAGCGCAAACCGGCGAAAATTTGTGATCGAGATTCAGGAGCTCAGGGCTCGCAAGAGCCCAAGCCGAGGCCGAAGACAAGACCAAAGTTTACGGAAAGCCCCCTCGGGCTAAACGCGTACGAACGGTACGCGTCGAGGTTGCCCGCGAGGGCAACCGCCGCTAACATCCAAGGTTCGCGGACGGCCGGATAGACCCCCGCGAGCCCCAACCCTTCATCAGCAATCCTTTAACAGTTAACAGCGAGGAACATCCATCATGGGGAAGAACTTCACATCTGTATTTGCCGTGTGTCTTGCCATCTCTGCAATTCCGCTTGCGTGCGGCGGTGACGACGATGACGGCGGCGGCGACGGCGACGATGGCAAAGGCGGCAAGGGTGGTTCCTCGGGTGCCGGCATGACCGGCGGTTCGTCCGGCAACGCCGGCCGAGGCGGAACGAGCGGCCAAGGCGGCACGGGCGGTCGAGGCGGTTCGGCCGGCAGTGGTGGTCGCGGTGGCACCGCAGGCACCGGCGGCACCATGGGCGGCGAAGGCGGCTTCGGTGGCGCCGAAGGCGGCATGGGTGGCGAAGGCGGCGGCGGTGTCGAACCGACGCCGTGCGAAGCCATGTGCGCCTCGACGGCGGCCCTCGACTGCGCGAACGAGGCTACGTGCATCTCGGACTACTGCATGCCCACCTACGACATCAACCCGGGTGCTTCGTGCACGCAGCTCCTCGACGCGTTCTTCACGTGTTGGGCCAATCTGCCTGCCAATCAGTCGAGCTGCGACGGTGACTTGGGTTATCCCGTGACGGACGGATGTAGCGCCGAAAGCGATGCCGCGGCCAAAGGCGGCTGCTTCGGATGACGCCGGGGACCCCGTCCACGCCGTCCGCTTTCAAAGCGCTCCTCGCCGCGATCACGGCGGCCGGCGTGGCACTGGGTCCATTGTCCGCTCATGCCCAGCAAAAAGCCGGGGAAGCCGCGCCGACGACCGGCGAGGCTTCCCCGAGCGCTCAGCCTGCCGCGCCGGCGGCGCCGAGCGAGGAAGCGATCGCCGAAGCGGCGCGCCGCTATGACCTCGGTCTGCGCCTCTACGCGGAAGGCGAGTTCCGGCTCGCCGTGATCGAGTTCGAGCGCACCTACCAGATCACGCAAGACTATCGCGTTCTCTACAACATCGGTCAGGTGCGCATTCAGCTCGGTAATTACGCGCGCGCGATCGGCGCGTTGAACGAGTACCTGAAGCAAGGCGGCGACAAGGTCGCGCCCGATCGCAAGAAGGCGGTCGAGTCCGATCTCGACATGCTCGCTGCGCGCACCGGGCACGTGCGCATCGTCGCGAACGTTGCGGGTGCTGACATTCTCGTGGACGATCTCCCCGTCGGGGTGTCGCCGCTGGCAGAAGCGGTGCTGCTCGACGCCGGTGAGCACAAGATCACGGCGCGCAAGCGCGGCTACGACGGGCGCGCCGTTCCGGTGACGCTCGCCGGGCGCGACTCGATGCTCGTCGAAATCAAGCTCGACAAGATCCCCGAAGGCGGCTCGCGGGTCGTCATCCAGCAGGTCGACAAAGAGTCGGATCCCACCTGGATGTACGCGATGTGGTCCGCGACGGGAGTGCTCGCGGTCGGCGCGGGTGTTTTCGGCGTGCTCGGCATCAAAGAAAAGAACGAGCTCGAAGATCTCCGCGTTCAGAAGGATCCCGAACCCACGCGCGACGAGCTCGACGATACGTCCCGCCGCGCCAAGTCCCTGCTCACGACGGCGGACATCCTCGGCGTGGCTGCCGTCGCCTCGGGCGGCATCGCTCTCTATCTCACGCTGACGTACGAGCCCGACAAGGGTAAGGGTCGCGAGAAACCGCCGGGTACGAAGCCTGCGGCCGTGAAGACGGGTCTCGTCGTCGGCCCGAATCGCATCGCCCTCAAGGGCGAGTTCTGAGTCGACGTTCGGGGGCTCGCGTCCTCGGCGTCCCCCGCCTCCGGCCGTTGACCGTTGCGGTCCGCCTACGACTTCTTCGGCCGCGGTAAGTCGAACTGTTCGAGCCGGTTGATGAGGGTCCGGCGCGAGACGCCGAGGAGCTTCGCCGCGCGCGTCTGGTTGCCGCCGCACGCCTCGAGCGCGCGCACGATGCGGCCCTTTTCGTCCTCGCCGCGGATCAGTGACGGATCGAACACCGCCGTGTCGGCGTCGAACTCCGGTTCCATCAGGTCCGCCGTTTGCGATTCGGACGTCGGCTCGTCCAGGAGGACGTGGTCCGCGAGGATGGCTCCGTCGTGCGCGAGGAGCGTGGCCCGCTCCATCACATTTCTGAGCTCGCGCACGTTGCCCGGCCAGCTGTGGGTCTTCAAGACTTCGATGGCGCCCGGAGTCACCACCGGCTCGTGCTGGGACATCCGCGCGCAGAATTCGCGCAGGAAATGGCGCGCGAGCGGTTCGATCTCGCTCGGCCGCTGGCGCAGCGGCGGGATGCGGACGGCGAGCCCGCTGATTCGGTAGTAGAGGTCGCCGCGGAAGAGCCCGCTACGCACGCGCTGCGGCAAATCCCGATTCGTGGCGGTGACGAAGCGCACGTCGATCTTCTTCGGCTTCGTCGAGCCGAGGCGGGTGACCGCGCGATCTTCGAGCACGCGGAGGAGCTTTGCTTGCGTGCCGGGCGGAAGCTCTCCGATTTCGTCGAGGAATACCGTGCCCTGATCGGTCGACTCGAGGAGGCCCGTCTTCGCGATGTGGGCGCCCGTGAACGCTCCGCGCTCGTGGCCGAAGAGCTCGCTCTCGAGCAGGCTGTCGGGGAGGGCCGCGCAGTTCAGCTTCAAGAACGGCTTCTGCGCGCGCGGCGAGTAGCGGTGCACCGTTTCGGCCATGACCTCTTTGCCGGCGCCCGTCTCGCCCAAGAGAAGAACCGAGATATCGGTCGAGGCCGCGCGCCGGACGAGCTCGTAAGCGCGGCGCATCTCCGGATCGACGAGCACCGGCACGCCGCTCGTGCCCGGGCGCTGATCCGAGGTTGCGGCCTGGCCCTTCCACTGCAGGACGAGGAGTACTGCGCCGATGCGCAGGACGTCGCCCGGATGCAACCGTACGCGGGTCTGCGGCGCGAGCCTACCCGCGCCCGAGCCCGCGGACGTCGTGTCGTCGTCGGAGGGCGTCGTCCCCGGCGCCGGCGGCTGGTTGCGCACGAGCGTCGTGCCGTTCGCGCTGCCGAGATCCTCGACGTCGACCTCGTCGCTCACGTAGATGCGCGCGTGACTCCTCGAAACCGACGCATCGTCGATTCGCACGGCATTTTCAGCGCCTCGCCCGATCGCGAGCACCGCGCCGTGCGCGAGCTCGAAGACCTCGGACTGCTTGCGCGTGTAAACGACGAGCTCGTACTTCGACTTCGCGGGAGGCGGCTCGGTGACGAGGTACGACATTGTGCGGGGCAGGGGCTAGACGCGAAGGCTACTTGATAACGCTGCGTGGCGCGCCGCCACTCAAGAACTGGGCGGTGTGCCGTCCAAACTCGTGAGGCCTTTGCATCGTGGCATCTAGCAAGGCAGGGACGAATGAGCTACCTTTCAAAGTTATCATGGGTAGCGAGAGGTCGAACGAAGATCCTCGAAACCCGGGGGCGAAGCCGGGCGTGAAGGCCGATGATAGCTCCAACGTGAGCTCGCGGTCGTTACAGGTGGCCGATCCCCGTGATCCGCGCGGAGTAGGGGTGCTTTCCGGCAGGACCGTGGGGCGCTACCAGCTCATCTTGCCGATCGGCGCGGGCGGCATGGCGCAGGTTTGGGCAGCCAAGCCGAAGACGGGAGGGCTCGCTCGCACCGTGGCAATGAAGCTCGTGTTGCCCGAGTTCGGTGACGATCCCGAGTACGGAAAGATGTTCGTCGACGAAGCGATGGTCGCGTCGGCGGTTCGTCATCCGAACGTCTGCGAAATTCACGAGCTCGGCCGCGACGGCGATTTGTTGTTCATGGTGCTCGAGTGGATCGCGGGCGACTCGCTCACGGGTCTGCTCTCGCGCGGTTCCGAATTTCGCCCGCTGCCCGACGAGGTCGCGGCGCGCATCGCGTCGGAAGCGTGCGCGGGCCTTCACTCGGCGCACGAAGCGATCGGTCCCGACGGACAGCCGCTCGGCATCGTGCATCGTGACGTCTCGCCGCCGAACATCCTCGTGTCGCTTCAGGGACACGTGAAGGTCAGCGACTTCGGCATCGCGAAGGCGCGCTACCAACTTCACTCGCGCACGCGCACGGGCGAGATCAAGGGCAAGTTCGCGTACATTCCACCGGAGCAGATTCTCGGTCGCGGCGTCGACCGGCGCGCGGACATCTACGCCATGGGCTGCGTGCTCTACGTGGCGACGCTCGGCCTGCGCCCGTTCGGCGGCGGCGCCGGGGCTCTCGGCAAGATCGTGCAGGGTCAGTACCTCAAGCCGAGCGATCTCAGGCCGCGCTTTCCGAAGGGTCTCGAGGCCATCATCGAGCGCGCGCTCATGGCCGATCCGGCGCGCCGCTTCCAGACGGCCGAAGAAATGAGGCACGCGCTGGAAACGTGGCTCGTCGAGTCGGGACGTATCGTCGTTGACAGCGACGTCGCCCGTATCGTGCGCGAACGGCTGAGCCCCGAGCGCAAGACCGTCATCGACGCGGTCATGAGCTCGGGCCGCACGCTGCCGGAATCGCTCGCCTACCGCCTGCTCTCGCGCCACGATCGCGCCGACACGCCGACCGCCGACAGCCGCGTGTTCATATCGCCGCCGCCGCCGCCGAAGAGCGACCCGCCCGTCGAAGACGACGCGCTCGAAATCACCGAAGAGGACGCGGAGGATCCGAGCAACACGCCGACGTGGCGCCCGCCGTTCTCACCGAAGACGGGCGCCATGCAATCGAGCCAGCCGCCGCGCGTGCCCTTCAGCGCGTTCGGCGACGAGGCGGAGTCCACCATTCGCGACCGCCTCCCCTCCGGTCTCCTGCCGAGCTCTCCGCCCGACAAGCTCGCGTCGAGCATTCCGCCCAGGACCGACAAGAAGCGCTGACGAGCATCTCGGCTTCCTTCACGGGACGCCTCTTACTCTGCGGACGCGTGCCGGCGCACGCCGCGGCAGAACGACGTTACTTTTCCGGCCGAACGAGCGAGCTCGCGAGGCGCCGGTAAGGTCCGTTCGGAGCCGCTTGCAAGTAGCGCCTCGCCATCTCTCGCGCGCGGCTCTCGTCGCCGCGCGCCGCGTAGAGCTCCATGAGCCGCCCCACCGCTTCGCTCGCATATTGCGTGGAGCCGCCGGGTCGGAGGTAAGCCTCGAAAGCAGCGATGGCGGCGGCGCGATCACCGCGGAGCGCTTGCACGCGTCCGAGCAAGAACCTTCCGTCGCGCGCCTCCGGTGCGCGAGGAAATCGCTGCATGAGAACGGTCAGGGCGCGGACGGCGAGGCTGGGATCCCCGCCGAGCCGAGCAGCGTCGGCCATTTCGGCGAGGGTGCGGGCATCGAGCTCGTTCAGGCGATGGTCGAGGCCACGGGCGCGGAGCAGGGCCAGCGACTCGGCGTACTTGCCTTCGCGGTAGAACGCCCGCCACTCGGCGGGTGACTCGGGCCCCGCGGCCGTCTCGAGCAGCGGCTCGGTGTCCGTCGCTCGCAACTCCGGCTCCGCGCCGTCACGCGTGGCTCCGCCCGCCTGACGGCCCTCGGCCGCTCCCTCGACGAACGCTTTGCCTGCGCTGCGCCCGACCTCGAGTCGACCGGAGCTCGCGCGCAGGTGGTCTCCCGCGCCGAGCTCGATGTCGGTTCTGCGCTCCGGTACTCGGACGGCTACGATCCCGCGCTCGACTTCCACTTCGAACGCCGCCGGAGGCCCGTACGAGACGCTGAAGCGCGTCCCCACCACACGCACCTCGTTCTTGCCTGCCGTAACGAGCCAGGTTCGACCCTGCCGCGGTGTCACGTCGAAACGTGCCCGGCCGCCCTGAAGCTCGAAGCGCACGAACGCGCCGTCGGCGACGAGTCGCCCGCGAGCGCCTGGATCCAACGCGAGCGTGCTTCCGTCCTCGAAGCGAAACGGCTCGCGCATTTCGGCGGCGACGAGCGCGCGCTCGGTGGGTTCGGGAGCGGGCTTCCGCAGTGCCGTCCAGACGACGACGGGCGCGAGCGCGACCGCCGCCGCCAGGAGCACCGTGAGACCGACCTTGCGGCGGCGTGGCGTTCGAGCGACTCGCTCCATCACGCGGGCGCGCTGCGCCTCGGCCCAGGCTTCGGGCGGAGCGCCGAGTTCGCGTCGAAGCGCGCGCCCGAGTCGTTCGAGCTCATTCATCGGTGGATCCTTCGTCATGCTCACTTTCACCGAGCCGGAGGGAAAGCGCCGGGTCGCGCCCGGCGATCGCGAGGAAATGTTTGCGCGCCGCCTTGATCCGGCGCCGTACGGTTCGCTCGGAACACCCGCAGAGCCGCGCGATCTCGGGCTGGCTCGCGTTGCCGAAGAGCTCGAGCGTCAGCGGCATCCGCTCCGCAATCGGGAGGCTTTCCAGGATACGCCGGGCGCGCACGACGAGCTCGCGGCCTTCGAAATCCACGTGGAGCTCCGCCTCGTCGTCTTCTCGCAAGCTGTCGAGTGACAACCAGCGTCGAAATTTGCGCCTTCGAAACAAGTTGCAGATGGCGTTGAACGCGACCCGCCCCGCCCAGGCCTCGAGGAGCGCCGGATCCCTCAGCGAATGGGCACGACGCAGGATCGAGACGAGGATGTCTTGCGCGACGTCGTCTCGCTCCGGATCGTTCGGGAGATACATCCACACCATGCGATTGACGAGCGGGGCGACTCGCTCGTAAAGAAGCTCGTCGGCGCTCATTTCGCGTGCGACGAGCACGAGGCGCGTCGGATCGGCATCCGAGGGTCTCGAATCGCCCTCTCGTGCGGACGATTGTTGCTCCCCTGAAGTCATCCGCAGCATCTGTCTGGAGTTCGTATGCGCGTCGTGAAGCGGAAAGCTTCGTCCCTCGACCTCACGGCATTTTTCGGTGTCCCGTGCGTCGCTTTCGCGCTCGTGTGGTCCGCCTGCACGACGACGCTCGATCCGACGGTCAGCGTGGGAACCCGGGACGGAGGCGCCGGGACGACGGGCGCTCCGCCCGCCCCCTGTACGGCTATCGGCTGGCGGCAGAGCGAGTACCTGATTTGCGCGGAACCGCTGGCCTTCGCGGCGGCGGAGCACGACTGTGCGCTGCGAACGGCCACGCTCGTCGCGGTGGGTTCGGCGGAGGAGTACGAGTTCGTCGAAGCGAGCCTCGCCGGCGTCAGCGGTGACAAATGGCTCGGCGGAACGCGCGACGACGAGTTCGTATGGAGCTGGCCCGACGGTACGGTGTTTTGGCGGGGAGGTCCGGACGGAACGGCGGAAGCCGGCGCGTTCGTGGCGTGGAATGGGGGCGAGCCGAACAACGCGAGCACGACGTTGCCGGATCCGGAGCGCTGCTTGGCGCTCACCGGCGAGGCCGACTGGAACGACCGCGCGTGCGAGCTCGTGCTCCCGTACGTTTGCGAGCGCCCGGTCGAGCGCTTGTAACGCTCCGGTTCCGAGCGGCGGCGCCGGCTTCGTCCGATCCACGCAGAACTCCTCGTATGGATAGACGTCCATGCCCCGGGGATCCGGCCAACGATCCTACTTCTGGAGCTCGGCGATGGCGGCATCGATGGCTTCCGTCGGCAGCGTTCCTGCTCGCCAGGGCGGCATGCGTGTTTCGTCGGTCGCTCGGATGCGCTCGATTGCCGTGTCTTTCACCATGCGCGAAAGCTCGTCGAGACGGCGTACGTCGAAGCGATTCTTGTTCAGCGCGGGGTTTCCCCGCCCGTCGTGACACCGCGAGCACATCTGCAAGAGGACGGCGCGTCCGTCGGCGCCGCTCTTCGGCACGAAGCTCAGCTTTTCCGTCGCGTCCGCGGAGAAGATCCGGCGAATGTCGAGCAGCGTTTCTCTGGGTGCCGCGCCGCCGACGACGTCGAGGTAGGAGCGCACGGCCGCCGTCCGCGCGGCTTCATCGGTCACGTCGAGGGACGGGTAGGGGACGGCGATCGCTTCGCCTCGCAGGTGGGCGTCGAACCGCGCCTGCCAGGTGGGGCTCGCTCCGAGCTTCATTTCGGCTGCAATCTGGGCGTCGAACGGGTTCGGCTGGTCGGCGAAGCCCTCGGCGCGCAGGAGCGCTTCGAGCTGCGCGCCGCTGCCCTCGTCGAGCGCGCCGGTGATCACCGCGAGCGGGATGCCGCCGTACTGCGTATCGAGAGCGTGCGCCTCCGCGAACTGTGCCGCGAGCACGCGATCGGATTCCGTTCTCTGCACGAAGCGCTGCGGAAACCAGTGCATCCAGGGGCTCGAGAGCTCCTGCATGCGCAAGATGCGTTTCGTGCCCTGGCCGCCGGGCTGGTGGCAAGAGAGGCAATCGAACGAGGTGATCTCGAGGTCGTCCTGATCGTAAACGCTGTACGCGGTCCACTCGTGCTCGATCTCTTCGCCGAGGAGGCTCGCGAGATCGCAGCCTGCGCTCTCGTAGCTGCAGCGTTGCTCGAAACCGAGAAGGTAGAAGTTCAGATCTTCCGTGACGGGGTCGCGGCTCACGATCTCGACGAACTGCTCGCCGCGCACGAACCCGACCGCACTCATCGTCTCGAGCGGCGGATCGTCGCTGTCGACGCGAGGAAAGACGAGAATGCGCGGGTTGATGGCGGACACGCTCATCGTGACGAGCGAGGTCGAGTTGGCGGTGAGGGCGAAGGCGCGCTCGCCGTCCAAGCCCGCGACTCGGAGCAGCTCGGACATGCTGCGGATGTCGGGGCGTTGCCCGGTGCCGCACAGCGCCTTGGCGAACGCGTCGCCGCGCCCGCGCGCACAGAGGCGCTGGTACGTCGCTTCGCGGAATCCGAGCTTTACGAGCTCGTGGTCCGGATGCGTGACGGGAGGCAGCGACGACCAATCGCTGCCGCCGGTGCCCCCGGTTCCGGAGCTCCCGCCGCTCGGGTCGGGGTGCGGGTCAGCGGGGTTCGGCTCGGCGCCACAACCGCTCGCCAAGAATGCGAGAGCGGCGAGCGCGCCGCGGCGCCGCCGGACGTTGCGCGCGGGCTCGCCTTCGGCACGCACACGGAGGCGGCGTCGCAGGGCCATGAGCGCCACCAGCGCGAACCAACCGAGCGACCTCGCGACATCCGAGAGACGCGATTCAGTGCCCGCGCGCGGCGCGCTCGCGAGCCGGCAAGCGCAGCTCGAGCCGTCCGTGTCCGTATCGGCGCCCGGTGGATTCGTAGAGGTACCGCCGGACGTGACGCCGCCGGCTCCAGCCGCGGTTCCGCCCGTTCCGACGCCGGTTCCGCCGGTTCCGCCGGCTGCGCCGCCCGCACCCGTCCCGCCGCCGGCCGTACCGCCGTCGGGCAGCGGGGGCTCGAACGGCAACCGGCGCACGGGAAGCTCGCTGTCGATCTGCTGCACGTAGGCGACGAGCTCAGCGACCTCCGGCTCGGACAGCGCGCTCACGTACCCGTGGAGATCGTCGGGATTCTTCGTCGTGAGGACGTCGCGCACGGTGAGCGCCGAGCCGTCGTGGAGGTACGGCGGGGTCTCCCAAACGCCGAGCAACGTCGGGGTGTCGATGCCGAAGAGCGGCTCACCGGCGCGCGTACCGGAAGCCGCGGTGATGGTGCCCACGTCGCGCAGCTCGCCGCGGCCGCTATCGGTGAATTCGCTGCCGCCGTGGCAAAAGTCGCAGCCGAGGCGTTCGAAGACGGCCTTGCCGGCGACGCCGTCCGGCGTCAGCGAGCCGTCCGCGTTTCGATACGGGCTCGGGTTCACGTGCTCGAGCGACTCGACGTACGCCGCGAGGGCGTCCAGATCGGCGTCGAGCCCTACCTTCCGCTCCCCGAGCGGTTGATTGCGCGTGCCCATTTGGAAGACGTCGTCGGAAAGAAAGCCGGTGCCGTCGAAAAGCTCGCGGATCTGGTGCTCGAAGTCCTGGATCTCGTCGAGGTTCCCGCTCCAGTTCAGGCGCCCCTGCGCCGTTCCTTTGCGGCCGAGCACTGCCACCGTGTTGCGCAGGCCTTCGCCGCGGTCGGTGAAGTCCCAGACGCGCCCGTCGTCCATGCCCTCGAAGTGGCAGACGCCGCAGCTCATGTACCCCTCGGGCGTCATGCGCAGGTCTTCGGAGTTGTTGAAGAGCTTCTTGCCGGTGAGGACGTCGGCAGGCAGCTTCTCGCTCGCGACGACGGGGATGGTCGCAAGCAGGCTCGGCGAACCCTTGTCGAAGCGGTCGACGAGCCCCGACACGTCGTAAACGAGAACGTCGCGGCTGAGCGAGCCCTGGACGAACAGGCGCTTGTTCGGCGCGAGCACCGACGCGCGAGGAAAGGTGCCGGCTTCGGCGATCGCCGAGAACACCTGCGTCGGGCGATAGATGTCGCGGACCTCGACGCGGTTCGAGCCGGAAAGCGTGATGATCGCGAGATTGCCGAACGGTGTGAACTCGACGTGCACGGGAAGGCTGCGGTCGTCGAGGTCGATCCGGCTCGAACGAAGCTCCGCTGCGCCGGGAACGTCGATGACCGCGACGAGCGGCCGGACGGTCGTGTCGTGCGTTAGATTTTGCGCGTCGCGCAGGCCGCCGCGCAGGACGTTGTCCTTCTTGCCCGGCACCCAGGCCTGGCGCCCGTCGGGGTTCAGCGCGACGGAAAAGAGATAGTTCGGAACGCCGCGCGCGGCCTGCGGGCCATCCATCGTCGTCGTGTCGACCGGAAGGGCGATGCGGGTTTTGACCTGCATCGCGGTCGCATCGACCTTCACGACCTCTCCCTCCGTGTCGGACGAGATGAAGCGCGTCACGTAGACGTCGCTACCGTCGTGCGAAACGGCGATCCCTCGCGGTTTCGGTCCGACCTCGCACTCGCCCGTCACGGCACCCGTGCTCGGGTCGAGCTTGAGCAGCTTTCCGACGGCCATCAACGTGACGTAAGCCGCGTCGCCCGTCGGGCTCATCGCGATGCCGACAGGTTGCGAGGCATACGGCAGGCGGAAGCCGCGTTCGAGCTCGAACCGCTCGAGATCGACGACGGCCACGGCGTAGTCGTCTTGGTGCACCACCCAGAGTTTGCCGTTCGGTGCGAGCGCGAGTGACTCGGGTTTGCGATAGACGGGGAGCTCGGCGACCTTCGCGAGCGCGTCCGCATCGACCGACGAAATCGTGTCGTTGTCTTGGTTCACCGAGTAGACCCGGTTTCGAGCCGCGTCGTAGACGATGGATGAGGCGGAGGTGGGGCGCGTGGCGGTCAGCGGATAGTGAACGAGGTGTTGGAACACCTCGCTCGCGTAGTTACCGTCGGCGTCGGTGGCACCCACGATGATGCTGTAGTGCCCCGCCTCCGTGAACGTGTGGGACATCTCCGAGCCGCCGGCCTCGGGCTCCGCGGTCTCTCCGAACGTCCACTGGTACGTGACCGCGCCGCTCGCCTCCATGGCCGAGGCCGTGAAGACGTGCGGCGCGCCGACGACCGAGGGTCCGGAGTGCGTTACGGTGAGCGTGAGCGCGAGCGCCGGCGGAGCCAGGAACGACGCTCCGACGAATGGCAGCCAAAAAAACGCGCGTGATCTGCTCATGGCGAACGCCACCCGAAACGGGCGGGCGCTACATCGTCGTGAAGGTCGACTTGAATTCGGCGGCCAGACGATTGCCCACGAGATCACCCACGCCGCCGGCCGGGAGCACGACCTCGTACGTCGTGCCGGCCTGGAGATCGGCGTCCGGATCGAAGTTCACGACGCCGTTCCGCAAGCCGTACTTGCCGGCGAGCGGCTGCCCGCCCATGGGGCGAACGATGAAGCTCGCCGAGTTGACGGTCGCGAGCTCGATGTTGTCGGAGAACGAGATCCCGATGCGCGATTTGGTCGAATTCGCCGTGGAGGCGTTGTTCGGAATGACCGTGTCGACCACGGGGGCTTTGGTGTCGGGCGCCGCCTGGTGCACGGCGATGAACCAGCCGGGGTACGGCGCCTGATCGTCGCCGATGACGACCAGGTTGCCGAACGGGAAGACGAACTGGTCGTCGTTCTTGTCGCCGAGGTTCATGCGTCCCCAAATTCGTTCCACGACGCGCATGCTGCGCGGATTCTCGACGGTGATCTTCGACGCCCCGGGACTTCCGCCAATCTCGCCACGGAGATGGCCGAGGAACATGTGGTCGTCGCTGAACGCCATGTATTCCGAGCCTTCCGTCGTAAGGCTGCCGATCGGCGACGTGCCGCTTCCGATGCTCCTCGGATTCGTCAGCACGTCCCAGGCGCGCACGCCGATCAAGAAGACGTAACGACGGTAGAACGCACCGATGTACGCCGTGCTGGTCGTGAAGGACGCGAGCCGCGTCGGGGCGGTCGGGTTGCTGATGTCCAGCGTGGCGATCCCTCCGCTTTCTTTCGGAGTCGTCACGACGAGCACGTTGCCGACGGCTTCGAGCGGACCCGCGCTGACTCCGCCGTAAGAAGAGGTCGGAACTTCCGCGACGATGCTGAGCGCGCGGGGATCGGCGGCGTTGACGACCTTGATGCCGTTGTTCGTCGCGCCCACGTAGATGTACTGGCCCTGCCACGTGACGCCCCAGATGGCCTCCGTGTAGTCGCCGTAGTTCACGCCGGGGACGCGAAGCTGCGTGAGATGCGCCGGCATCATCGGGTTCGTCACGTCCCAGGTGTCGATTCCGCGGCCGCCGATGGTCACGGCGTAGAGCTTGTCTCCGTAGCGGGCGTACGAAATGGCGTGGGTCTCGGCTTCACCGCCCGTACGGTTCGGAGTCGTGAACGACGAGAGCTGCCGCGGCATGGCGGGGTTCGAGACGTCGTAGATCCAGAACTCTTCGTTTCCGCCGACGACGAGGTAGCCGTTGACGACGGACGACTGATTGATCTGATGACCGTTCTGCATCGACGGGGAGATGATCCCTCGCTGCCACTGGTCCTTCGGAACGTTGGTCGTCGTCGCCGGCTGCGCGCCGTTCGGGATGGTTCCGGCGGCCTTGCCGAAGGTGCCGCTCGGCGTGCCGGCGGTACCGCTTCCACCGCTTCCGCCTTGAGTGCCGGAGCCCGCGCTGCCTCCCGTCGACGTGCCACCGGTCGGTCCGCTTCCGCCGACGGGGCCGCCGCCGCTTCCGCCGGTCTCACCCGTGGCGCCGGTGCCGCCGGTGATGTCGACGCCCGCGCTGCCACCGAGGTTGCCCGAGCCGGCGCTTCCGCCTTGCGCCGTGGTACCACCCGATGCGGGCGTGCCCGCGGCGCCTCCGGTCACCGCACCGGTCCCGCCGTTCGTCGTACTACCGCCGGTCGCGGAACCTCCGCTGCCGCTCGTCGTGGAGCCCGAGACGCCGGCGCTCGCTCCGCCCGTCGCGACCGACCCTCCCGACCCCGGCGTGCCGGGGGGGACGTCGGCGACATCGCTGCATGCCCACGCTCCGAGAGCGAGCGCGATCGCCGCGCGATGACCCGTCAGGATGGAGACACTCGATCGAAATCCACGCATGACCCAAATGACACCCGACTTCAGAAAATACGGTCATCGGATCGATGGAATCTGCTCGAAGAAACAAGAGCACCGCCTCCGCTGAACTTTTATGGAATCAGCCGAGAATCAGCGCGTAACCGGCAGCGAATGAGCTCGGAAAAGGCTGCTCTTTCCTGATCACTTCGTGGGGCTTAGTGCATCCCTATGCCTAGGCAGAAATGAGCGACCGAACGAAATATGAGCAGCGGAAAGCACTCCAGGTTTCGCTGGATACCGGTTCCTGAGCGTCTGTCTTAGGCTCTCCGCGTGCTCCCGCTCGAAACGGCTGCGGCGCGGCTCCTGACCGTCGGATTTCCGGGCAGGGAGCTCGGCCGGGAGCTCGAGCAATTGCTCGAGCGAGGCGTCGGGGGCGTGATCTTGTTCAAGCGCAACGTCGGGAGCGCCGGGGAGCTCGCGGAGCTCGTGCGGGCGATCAAGCGGCGAGCCGGGCGCCCGCTCGTCGTTTCGATCGATCAGGAAGGCGGCGCCGTGGCGCGGCTCCGCGAAGGGTTCACGAAGATCCCGCCGATGCGCGAGCTCGGAGCGACGCGCGACGCGGCGCTGGCCCGCGACGTGGGACGCGTGATCGGCCGCGAGCTCGCCGCCGTGGGCATCGACCTCGACTTCGCGCCCGTGCTCGATGTCGATACGAATCCGGACAATCCCGTCATCGGCGCGCGATCGTTCGGGCGCGACCCTGCGCTCGTCGCCGAGCTCGGAGTGGCGCTCGCGCGCGGGCTCGTCGATGCGGGCGTCGCGCCGTGCGGCAAGCATTTTCCCGGTCACGGGGACACACGGCAGGATTCCCACCTCGAGCTCCCGCGCCTTCCGCACGACGTTTCGCGCTTGCGCGCGCTCGAGCTCATGCCCTTCGCCGCGGCCGTGCGCGCCGAGCTTCCGGCGCTCATGACGGCCCACGTCGTGATGGAAGCGCTCGATGCGGACGTGCCCGCAACGATGAGCCGTGCGGTGATTGACGGCGTGCTCAGGAACGAGCTCGGGTTCGACGGGGTCGTGTACACGGACGACGTCGACATGAAAGCGATCGCCGATCACTACGCGATCCCGCACGTCGCGCGCGCGTGCCTTGCCGCCGGCGTCGACGCGCTTTTGTGCTGCCAGAGCGTCGACGTCGCGCACGGAATGATCGACGCCGTCACGAGCGCGGTGCGGAGCGGCGCCGTCGCTGAAAGCCGCCTCGTCGAAGCCCTCGAGCGCGTCCAATCCTTCGCGAAACGTTGGGCGAAGCCGCCGTCGGACGGGTTCGATTCCGCGGTGCTCGACTGCGACGCCCATCGCGACGTCGTGGAACGGATCCGCGTCTGAAGTTGCATCGGCGGGCGTCGTCTTCCGCCGGTACCAGCATTTGACGCCGGGTGCAGATCGCAACGCGCTCGGCTAACCGCGGGCTCTCCCGCGTTCGGCGAGACGCAATCACGAACGATCGGCAACGCAGAACGAGACTCGAGCGCCGGGTGACTCTCACCGCGAATCACCTTAACGAAACGCCGTTCGTCCACCGTGAACGAGCGAGCACGCGACTTGGCATCCGCTTTCGCTCTCCTTGTTGAGCCGAGTCGTCGCTGTTACGCTTCGAAGCGTTGCGTTCCGTTGGGACGCGTTCTCGAGAACGCTCGGATTACGAATGCGCGCACGTCCGACGCTGCTCCGATGGGCTCGCCTGATTGCGGTGCTCCCCATCGCCGCTTGTTCGCCGACGTCGCCCGGAGAGGGCGTCGGCGGCGACGAAGAGGGCGGGACCGGCGGAACGGGGGGCTCGCGAGGAGGTGGAGCGGGCACCATCAGTGTCGGCGGGGGAAACGGGAGCTCGGGCGCGGCCGGCAAGGGAGGAACGGGCGAGGACGAACCCGCCTACTGCGGCGATGGGCTCATCAATCGCGACGGCGAGGTCTGCGACGACGGCAACGCGCAGTCCGGTGATGGTTGTACGGCGGAGTGCAGCCAGATCGAGGCAAACCACGCCTGTCCGACACCGGGTCGACCGTGCGTCACCACCGTTCGCTGCGGAGACTCGGTCGTCGCCGGAACGGAGACCTGCGACGACGGCAACGATGACGCCACGGGTGCTCCCGTCTCCGGAGACGGTTGCAGCGAAACCTGCGAGCTCGAGTCGGGTTTCACCTGCCCCCGCCCGGGCGCCTCGTGCCGGCCGGTCTGCGGCGACGGTCGAGCTCTCGGCCGGGAGGGCTGCGACGACGAAAACACGCAATCGGGAGACGGTTGCGACGAGAATTGCAGCCTCGAAGACGGCTTCGTCTGTCCGCCCGGCGAGACGTGCCGGCCCACCGTGTGCGGCGACGGCACGCGCGAGGGCTCCGAGCAGTGCGACGACCGCAACGTGCGCCCGTACGACGGTTGCTCGCCCGCGTGCAAGGACGAACCGCGTTGTGGAACCGCCACGAGCGCCGTCGGCGAGTGCGCCTCCGCGTGCGGCGACGGCATTCTCCTCGCGTCGGCGGGCGAAGAATGTGACGACGGGAACGATCTCGCAGACGATGGCTGCAGCTCGTCGTGCGAGCTCGAACCCGGTTTCGACTGCACGACACTCATCGACGAGCCGCCCGCGTCGGTCGACATTCCGGTCGTCATTCGAGACTTCCGGCGCTTTCAAAGCTGGATGGGCCCCGGCAACACGAACCCCATCGGGCATCCGGACTTCGGCATTTACTGCTGCGCGCACCAGACCGGTATCGTGCAAGCGCTGCTCGACGCCGATCGCAAGCCCGTCTACTCCGGCACCGACGCCGCGCCCATCAACCTGACGGCGGGCAAGAGCTACTTCGATCAATGGTATCGCGACGTCGACGGGATCAATCAGCGCATCGACCGCACGCTACGCCTCGCCCGGCAGGCGAACGGCGCGTACTCGATGGACAGCGCCGTCGATGCTCCGTGGGCGGCGCTCGGAGGGTTCTTTCCCATCGACGAGCAGGGCTTCGGTAACGAATTCCAGAGCCACAACACGCTGTTCACGAGCGAGCTCCGGTACTGGTTCGAGTTCACGGGCAACGAGGTCTTGAACTTCAGCGGGGACGATGACGTGTGGGTGTTCGTCAACGGCCGCCTCGTGCTCGACCTCGGCGGCGTTCACGATCGAACGTACGGCACGGTCGCGCTCGCGGCGAACGGGCACGCGGCGACCTGCGTCGGGCAAGCGTGCATGCCGGCGGGCGATGTCGACTTGTCGCTCTCGTCCGGACGCATCTACGAAGCAGTGGTGTTTCAGGCCGAGCGCTTCGGCAGTGGCTCGAATTACTGGCTGACGCTGACGAACTTTCTCGCAGGCAAGAGCCTGTGCGAGCCCGTGTGCGGCGACGGCATCGTCACGCCGGACGAGGCGTGCGACCTCGGAACGGCGGGGAACACCGGCGAGCACGGGACGTGCAACGCGGACTGCACGCTTCCGCCGTTCTGCGGTGACGGGCACGTCGACGAGGGTGAGGACTGCGACGACGGCTCCAACACGAGTCTCTACGGAGGATGCGCCGCCGGCTGCGTACCCGGACCGAGTTGCGGGGACGGCATGGTGCAAGCGCCGTTCGAGGAATGCGACGACGGTGAGAACGACGGCGGTTACCGTGAGTGCGGGTCGACGTGCCACTACGGCGAGCGCTGCGGCGACGGCGAGCTCCAGGCGGACTTCGAGGAATGCGACGACGGCGCGGACAACGGAAGTGGTCGCTGCCGCGCCGATTGCACGATCGATCCGGTGCG
>DASUTR010000587.1:0-11125 GCA_036374535.1 Polyangiaceae bacterium | reverse complement strand
CCGAAAGCGTCACCTTTCGCAGTAGGTACTTCTCGCCGTTCGGTCCGCGGAACCACAGCCGCGCCTGCTTCGACTCCCCGAGCACGACGAAAACGCGGATCTCGCTTCCGATGTCGGACTCGAAGAGCTCGTCCGGATCGAAGCGCTCCGCGCGCGCGACCGCCACCGCGACGCCCTGGCGCTCGAGCAGCTCGCGGAACAGCAGCGGGAGCTCGGGGTCGGCCGCCGCTGCGCCGATGAGGACGAGCTTTGCGGCCGGCGCGCGCGTCTCGTCGTCCACGGTGTCAGGAATGCGGGCGGGTCGAGCGACCGGGCTCGGCGACTCGGCGCGCGCTTCGGCCCCGAAGAGGAGTAGTGCGGCCGCGCCCACGAGCGCCCGTCGCGCACGCCGCCGGGCGTTCGGACCTTCACCGCGAGCGGACGCCGTCGATCTCGGCAATGCGCTCCCGGGCGCGGTTCGCGTAGACGCTGGCTGGGAAGCGGCGAAGGAGCTCTTGCCGGACGCTCCGCTCCTCCCCAATCCGACCGAGAGCCTCGAGCGCGTCCGCCCGCCCGACGAGTGCCTCCGCCCTCAGATCGCCCGCGCCCGAGCGGAGGTACTGCGCGAAGGCAACCTCCGCGTCGCGCGGGTTCCCGGAGCTCAAGTAGAGCTTGCCGAGCGACACGCGCGAAACACGGGCTTCGCTCGAGCCGGGGAAGCGCTGTTCGAGCTCGATATAGAGCGCACGAGCCCGCGCGAAATCGCCCGCGCGACGGGCGCCGCCGGCGTCGCGAAAGAGACTCGCGGCCGTCGTTCGTTGCGGCGAGGCGGCGGACGAGCCGGTGGAAGCGGGCGCCGGCTGCGCAGGGGTCGGCTCGGGTATCCCCAAGGGGACGGGCGCAGCGGACGCTTCGGGCTCCGCAACGGCTTCTGCTTTTTCGGCGACCGGAGAGGAACCGCGCCGCGTTCCGGGCGATACCGGATGCTGGCCTGCGACGACGCGGGTCGACTCCGCGGCGCGGGCCTCGCTTTCGGCGCGCCAAACGATCACCTGGCGGGTCGCAGCGGCGGCCGAAGCCAGCGTCAGCGTCGCGGCGAGCGCGACCGCGACAATGGGCCTTCGCCGCCGGCGAATCGGAGGTCTTCCGGCAAAGGCGCGAGCGAGCGCGCGCTCGAGCAGCGCCTCGTCTCCCGGCCGGACGCGCGACACGCGGTCGAGATCCGAGCCCACCTCGTATGCCACGCGCACGGAAGCGCTCGTCGCGAGCACGTCGGTGAGGGCCTTGGCCTCACGCGCGCTCAGCGTCCCCTTACGCGCGCGGACGACGAGGTCCAGGGGCTCGGGCTCGGACGTCGACTTGTCGGTCATCGCGTCGGCCCCAGGATGGCAAAGAGCCGCGCGTCTCCTTGAACTCGCTCGCGGAGCCGAGCGAGCGCGTTACGCAGGCGACTTCGAGCCGTGTTGAGCGGCACGCGTTGCGCCTCGGCCGTCTCTTCGACCGAGTAGCCGAGCACGGCGTGGAGGACGAGCGCCTCGGCCTGAGCCTCCGAGAGCTCCTCGAGCAGCTCACGAAATGCGGCGAGGCGTTCGGCAGTGGCGCGGGCGTCGACGGGCGAGCGATGGTCGAGCGCGAGCTCGGCCACTTCCTCGGGCGGCGCGCTCGGCGTGTAGCGGGCCCGGTAGCTCGCGCGCCGGCGTGCGCTCAGCGCCGTCTGCGCGGCAACTCGGCAGGCGAAATGCGCTACGCGGGATTGGCCGCGAAAGCTCGGCAGCGCCTGGTGCACGGCGGCCATCGACTCCTGCAGCACGTCCTCGACCTCGGGGTGGGTCGCGCCAAGCACTCCTCTCACCACCCGCAGCAACGAAGGGCCGAGCATCGCGAAAAGCGTGCGTTCCGCCTGCCGATCGCCGCCGAGCGCGGCCGACGCGACCGACCCGAGCGGGTCCACGGGGTCAGGTCCCGTCGCCTGCCGGGCATCCGGGCTCCTCGGCGCGCGGATAAGACGAAGCACGAGACGTCAGTAGCGCGAGCGAAGGATGCGGACCATTTCCTCCGAACGAAGGTCCGTTTCGACGGCTCCGGCTACTGAGACTTGCATGAAGACGACGGTTTCTGCGCTCCTTCTGGCGGGTCTTTCCTGGGGTGTCGTCTCCGCGTGCGGCGAAAAGCACGATTTCCTGGGCTCCCGCGCGAGCGGGGGCGGGCCGAACGGCGGAACGGCGGGGACCGCCGGCACGACGACCGGCGGCACGAGCGCGTCGGGGGGAACGACCGGAAGCGGCGGGAACGCTGGCCGTGGCTCCGGTGGCTCAGGGGGCTCTGCGAGCTCAGGGGGCTCTGCGGGCTCAGGAGGAGGAGCGGCGGGTGCAAGTGCCGAGGGCGGCAGCGGAGGCGATGCCGGCGCGACCGGAGGCGGCTCGGGTGAAGCGGGCGGGGGCGGCGGCGGAGCCGCTGGGTCAGGAGCCGGTGGCATGGGCGGCGGGCCGCATCCGTGTCCCACGAGTTGCACTCCTTCAGCGGGCGCGGGCTGTCCCACCGGCGAGGTCGCTTGGTCGTGTGGCGCCGGTTTCGATCACCAGGGACTCATCGACGCCGGATGCACGGATCAGGGGACGGCGCTGCCGCGGTACTGCTGTCCGGCGGAGGCTTTTTCCGGTTGCTCGCCGTGCGCGGGCATCACGACGCTCACTGCATGCGATGCACGAACGGACTGCCATCCGGTATTCGCCGATCCCGGCCCCGCGAACTGTTCTTGCACCGCCATCGGGTGCTGCACCCGATTCGCGCACTGTGCTGACGGGGGTGTCGCGAACTGCGTGGGTCCGGTCACCTGCGCGTCGGTGATGCCCTACTGCCCCAATCCCGCGTACGTCGTGTCGATGGCGGGCGGTTGTTACGAAGGCTGCGTCCGGCCCGAGGACTGCGCGACCGCTGCGCTCCGGTGAGCACGCCGCTTTTGGCGGCATGGGCACGGGGCAATTGAGTGCCCGAACCCGGCGGAGCTTGTGGATCGGGCCCGTCGTTCCCATGTTGGCACAGTGTCCTCGCTGCTCCTGACGGGAGCGACCGGATTCGTCGGCAGCGCCGTGAGGCACGCGCTCGACGCCAAGGGATGGCACGTGCGCTGCCTGACGCGAGATGCGGCGCAGGCCCGGCGTCACGAACCCGGGCTCGAATGGGTGCAGGGTGACGTGGGGGATCCGTCCTCCTGTGCTCGCGCGCTCGCAGGTTCCAGCGCCGCCCTCTATCTCGTGCACGGTATCGGAGAGGGATCCGATTATCACGAGCGCGAGATCACGGCGGCCTCGACGTTCGCGCGCGCGGCCGCCGAGGCCGGCGTCGAACGCGTCGTGTACCTCGGCGGCGTCGCTCCGGCCCGTGCGGGTTCGGACCATCTGCGCAGTCGGGTCGCCGTCGGCGAGGTGCTGCGTGCGGGCCCCGTGAAAACCATCGAGCTTCGCGCGAGCATGATCGTCGGGCACGGCAGCTTGAGCTGGCTCATCGTGCGCGACTTGGCCGCTCGCTTGCCGGCGATGGTGCTCCCGCGCTGGCTCAAATCGCGCACGCAGCCGGTCGCCATCGACGATGTCGTGCTCGCCCTCGTGCGCGCTCTCGAGCTTCCGCTTTCGGCGAGCGCGTGCTTCGATGTCCCGGGGCCGGCGACGCTTTCCGGACGCGAAATCCTCGAGGAGACCGCGCGCGTGATGGGTCTCTCGCATCCGCGCATGCTCGAGGTGCCGCTGCTTTCACCACGGGTCTCGGCGCTCTGGGTGCGCTTCGTGACGCGCGCGAAGTGGTCGGTGGCGCGGGAGGTGGTCGTCGGCCTGACCGAGGATCTCCTGGCGCGAGACGACGGCTTCTGGGAGCTCGTCGGTCACCCACAACGCCTCTCGTTCGCAGACGCAGCGCGGCTCGCTCTTCGAGCCGAGCTCGACGAGGGACCCACCCGAGGTATGTGGGGCTTCCTCGAGCGTCGGCGCGGCATGTCTCGAGTCGAGCCGGGCGTGCGGTAGCCGCGTGCGTCTCCGCCAGAGCGCGCCGGCGAGACACGTCGCCAAGAACCCGAAGCCAGGGCCACTCGAGGTTCCTCGGCGCATGCTGCAGGTCGAGCCCTGCTGCTGGCGAGCCGGCGCCGCGCGCGGAGCCGTATGGGGGCCAGGCGGCACGTCGACGCGCGGTTTGCACCGTCCGCTCTTGACGCAGAGCTCGTCGATGGTGCTCTGGCATTGCTGGCCCTGGCACGCGGGCGCGAGCATGTCGTCCGTGAAGGACATCACCGATTCCCAGGTCAGCCCGCCATCGTCCGAACGTCCGAGAGCGAACGGCGCGAAAACGAAGTCCGTCTGATCCGAACAGGCGTACAGCGCGCCCGCATGGAACGCCAGGCACGTGTAGCGCGGACCCGCGCTCGATACGCTCGAAAAACTCGCCCCGGAATCGGTCGAGACGTAGAGCGAGCCGCTCACGACCGAAGCGCCGGCGTAAGACCGCGCCGCGACGTACAACGTCGAGGGCTCCGCTCCGAACGTGAACCCAGCGATACCCTGGAGATCGGGCAGCACCAACAAAAGCTCGCCCGGGCCACCCTGCTCGTCCCATGACCATAGCGTGGTCCCCGTCGCCGAGTCGTCGCGGCTGAGGAGTAGCTTTCCAGGCGCAGGCGCATCGACGGCGATGAGCGAAACGTACGCGAGCTCGTCCGGAACCTCCGGGAGCAACGTCGCCCAACTTTCGCCCTCGTCTTCGCTCACGACGAGCGTGAGCCGCACCTGCTCGCTCCGACCGACTGCGTAGATTCGCGGACGGGGCTCTTCCTTGGTCACCAGGGTTTGTGGGACGAAGCCGTCCGGCAGCGCCGCCGCGGACCGCGAGGTCTCGCCGAAGTCCTTCGAAAATTCGACGCGGTAGGTATTGGCGAGGGGTTCATGAACAATCGCCGCGAGCGTCTGGCCTTCGGAATCCAGGGGGGCCACGGCAACGATCATGGCGTCGCCCCACACCCCGGACTTCTGGTTGATGGGGCAATCACTATTGTAAACACGAAATCCAAGGTGCGACCCGGCCACGACGGCGCCCGTCGACAACAGCACCGGCATCGGATGAGCATCGACCTCGGGCGTCCTATCCGCCGCCAAGAAACCCTCGCACAGAAGGTTCCAGCGGCGTTCCCCGTAACCGATGAGGAGCCCGTAGTTCGACCATAGGTACGGCGTGTCGTCGAGCCACTTTACGTCGAAGAGCGACAGCGCGCCGCCGTGCGCCGAGGCGTTGCCGGACGCGCCGAGGAGGGCGAGAGAGAAGAGCGCAGCTCTCGCCAGAGTCCTCCCGCGATTCGTCACGGCTGCCGCAAGCGGCTCGAACGGATGTGTCCGGCTGGTCACGGTAGTTCCACTTCGAAAATCGCGCTCCCGGCAGCGACGAAAGCCGTCTCGGCGACGAACGCCATGGCGCCCACGGGCATGGTGCAGCTCACGAGCACGCTCGGCGTCTCGTCTTCCGGAGACGATTGACGGACTTGCGAGCCGGAAACCCAAAATACGCTGCCGCCGTGCAACCGCACGGCGCGGGGCACATCCTCGCGGGCCAGCGTGAGACGCTCGCCGCTCTTCCGGTTCAGCCAAACGAGCTCACCACCTTCCCACCAGACGACCGCTTCGTCGTCCGCCGTCATGGCAGAGGGGATCTCACTGAATGTCGCGATGGTGGTGATCCCGTCCGTGGCGGAATGAGCCTTGAGCTCGCGCGAGCTCGCGTCGAAGAAGAGCAAATCGCTTTCTGACGGCAACACGTAGATGGGTTGCACGTCCCCCTCCACGAGTACCGCCGGCTCCTCCGCCCCGTCGTCCAGGCGGTAGAGCGCCGGCATGGCATCCTGGTAAGCGAAGTAGGCCGCATCGCCGAGCGCGCTCAACGCGTACGGTGCGCGACCATAGTTGACTCTCCGTAAGACGCCACCGGAGCGCGGGAGAACCCCCAAGTAGCCGGGGCGCTCGACGGACCAAATGACGTTTTCTGCGGTCAGCGCGAGTCCAATCGGATGCTCCACCTGCGACAGGGTGCTCATCGCCTCCGAGCGCCTGTTCATCACACGAACGCTGCCAATAGGCCGATCGGAGTCCGTCAGCACCGTAAAGAAGAGTGCTTCTTCGTCCGCCGTGAGCGCGCTCACGCGAAGCTCGTCGGTGACGAGCTTGCGATTCGTTCCTTCACAATCGATCGCACCGGCCGTGCCGGACACGCCGCCTCGAGCGGACGCTCCCGATTCGCCCGCGCCCGAAGATCCGCCGGATTGACCCCCTTGTCCGGCAGCACCGCCGCGACCCTCGACTGCATCGTCGTTCGACGAACTGCAACCGGCAACGCCGGCGACGCCGGCGACGACGCTCAGAAGCCGCGCAAGGCGCGCCCAGCATGCCCGGATTCGCGTTTTCGTCCCGTCGGACTCGACAACCGTCCCGTCGTGACCGGACCCGATTGCTGTGACACCCGTTGGATCTCCCGCGGCGATACTCATACGCTCAGCCTCACTCGATGGAAAGTTCGCCGGCTCGCGAGCTCGCGTCTCCGTGCGACGAATAGCGTGCACCACACCGACAAGGCGACGATGCCTCGTGACGAATTCGACGGACCTGCCGCGATGCCGCAACCAACGTCGCGGCCCGGCTTCGATTCTTTCTGAGGAGCACCGGCATCCGTTCGGCCTCCCGGCGAGCCGCCATCGGCCATACAGGTCGCGCCGAGAGACTGAGCCACGCTTTGCCAGTCATCCGCGCACCGAGCTCCTACGTCGCTCTCGCCGTCGCAGCTCGAGGTGCCGCAGAGATCGGCGTAGGCGAGTACGCGCTCGAAAGTCTTGCCTCCGTCGCGCGAGCGTCCCAGAGAAAACCCCGCGGATCGCGCGTCGGCGCATGCCCACAAGCCGTCATCGTTCCACCCGAGGCAGGTCGGCGCCACGTGCGATCGCCGTTCGAAGGCTCTCGACTCGCTCGCGCCTTCGAACAAGCCTTCGTCGGGCCCGCCGAAGGCGATTCGCTCGCCATTCGGCGAATAGGCGAAGCCGGTGAGGCGCCCGGAAGCGACGTGAAGTGTGTCGAACGTCGTCCCCGCATCGCGGGTTTCGTAGAGCACCGTCTCGTCGGCGGCGTTGACGCGTAACGCCAGTCGTTCGGCGTCGCGCGGATGGACGGCCGCGATGTAAGCGAGACGCTGCCCAGACGTGTTCGGTATGGCGCGCTCGGCAAATGTTTCGCCCCCGTCGTCGGAAACGAGCAGCACCGAATCGTAGTCGTCGCCGGCGCCCCGGCGTGCGGTCAGATAGACGCGCGACGACTCCGGCGCCGCGATGTCGACCGTCACCGGCAAGAGGCCTTCTGCGAGTGGCGGGAGTACCTCCCAGGTCGCGCCCGAGTCGTGCGAACGAACGACGCTCGTGTCGGAAAGCCCACCGGTCCGCGCAGTGAGGCGAAGCGCGACGAACCGATCGGGGTGGGTTTCGGAGCGCGCAAGGTCGAGAATGGCGCCCTCTGCGAGCGATTCCACCAACGCGTAGCTGCACGCATCGTCACTCGTCAACATGCCGCCGACGGTCGCGACGACCAGGCGCCCCGATGCCCCGAACGCGAGCATGGGATCCTCCTCGACGCCCAGGCGAAGTGCCGATTCACAGACGTACTCGAAGCTCGCGCCGCGGTCGCGCGAAACGAGGACGCCGAATGTCGTGCGGACCGCCAGACGATTCACGTCGCCGGAATCGAAAACGACGAGCCCCGCGCCCGGGTAGCGACCGTTGGCGGCAGCGTCGACGGCAGTAACGAGTAGCGCGAACGCGACGAACGCACTCTCTGCGATGCGCTTCGCGGCCCGGCGCCACGCGCCGGATCGGGCTCCGACGGACAGCGCTTGCCCCAATAGGCGTGACGTCATCCCTCCCGCAGTCGGCATCACGGGTCGGTTACCATTGCCGCTCTTCCCCGACAAGTGCGACGGCGAATGCCGTCACGCGCTCCCTTCTCGTCCGCGAGCTCGGCGCGGCGTTCACGGATCAGGTCGGGTCGTGCCCCCTCGATGAACTCGAGCGGCCGGCGTGCTCGAGCGATGGCGCAACTTGAGCCATCCTTTCAGCCGAACAGCGCTAGTTGCGCACGGACATGTGCAATCGGATCCGTTCGCGCCAATTCGCGCGCGACGTCATGAAGTCCACTTGACTTCGAATTCCTTTCATTGTTTTGTGCGAACGCGGTCGGGCGTCGTCGGGCGTCGCCGGACGTCGTGTGGCGGGAATCAAAATTCGTGCGGTGGAGGTTCGGATCATGAAAATCAGTCGTCGTGACTTGGGACTCGGGACTACGGCAGCACTCGCGAGTGCTTGCGGAGGAGGCGACGAGAACGAACTCGCCACGACGCCGGACGGCCTTCACATCAACTACGGGCAGTGGCGGGTACTCGGTTCCACGGACGTCCTCGCCATCCACGCCGTTCTGATGCCGAACGGGCGCGTGCTGTTCTGGGGCGGAAGCCAGCACGATCCCAACTATCCGTTGGGGCGGACTGCCGTGCGCCAGTTCAATCCCGACACGAATACGGTATCCAACGCCGCAGACGTGCCTTCGAATCTCGACCTATTCTGCAGTGGCCATATCCTCACCCCCGAGGGCAAAGTCATGGTGGTGGGGGGGAACGAATCGTACCCGCAGAACGTCCTTCATCACGGGTTCTCTCACTTCGGCGGTCTGAAGACGACGTTGTACTACAACTACACGACGAACACTTGGACTCAGGGCCCCACCATGCCGAGAGGCCGCTGGTACCCGTCGGTCAGCATGACGCGCAATAACGAGATGATCGCCTTGTCCGGACACCCGGATCTCGCCGATCCGCTGCATCACAACACCGATGTGTACGTGCGCTCGAACGAGACGTCCGCTTGGTCGAACATCGGGGCCGTCACCCCGAGCGACTACTATCCCCGAACGTTCCACGAGTCACGCACGTACATTGCAACCGGAGAATTCGGTCTCAATCGTTACCGCGGCGCCACGCAGATAGGGACTTGGGGCAACGCGAACTTCACGGATCCGATCTACAACGGACTCGCATGCACCGGCGCAATGCTACCGATCCGGTACAACTCGTCGACGGACAGCTGGAACAGCACGAAGGCGATGTTGATCAACGGCGTGCAGCCGATCTGGAAGCCGCTGAGTACGACCGCTACGGATTGGACGGCGACGCCCGCCCGGCCGCAGCCCTGGACCGGCGTGAACCCGCAGGTGCGCAACCATGCCTATGCCACGTTGCTTCCGACCGGCGACGTATTCGTGAGCGGCGGTGTTCAGAATACCGGGAGCGACGGGAGCAACGGCACGGTGGACACGTCCGTCTACTACTCGGAGATCTTCCGAGACGACTTGCAGGTGTGGCACGTCGGACAGCTCGCGACGGTCCGGCGCAACTATCACTCGGTCGCTCTGTTGCTGCCCGACGGCCGTGTCTGGACTGCCGGCGGCAACAACAACGCGGGCTTCGCGCAAACCAATCAGCCCAACGGAAACGGGCGCGAGCTTCGCATCGAGGTCTTCGAACCCTGGTACTACAACCTGCCGCAGTTTACGCGTCCCGCAATCACGGGTTGGCCGGGAGCGATGAACGCGGACGGAAGATTCTACATCTCGTGCAGCCATTCGGACACGATTCAAAAGGTCGTTCTCATCCAGCCCGGCAGCGCGACGCACGCCTTCAACTTCGGACAGAAATACATCGACCTCAAAATCGAAAGTCGGGTTACCGGCCAGCTGAACCTGCGCGCTTCGACCGATTACAACCTTCTCCCGCGTGGCTGGTACATGATGTTCACTCTCATCCCGAGTGGCGGTAACGCCGCCGGCCCTCTGATTCCATCGATCGGCCGCTGGATTCGCCGAACCTGAGATTTAAGGCTTCACGGCTCGAGCGCTCAGCGCACGAGCTGATGGAGGACGAGGCCCGCTTCCACGCGGTAGGCTTTCAGGCTCACGTCGCTCTTCGACTCGTCGGCGTTCGGCGAAAAGAACGAATCCCACGTGAACATCGCGGTGAAATCGAGCACGCGATTGCTCCAGAGCGCCGTGTAACCGACGAGCGCACCCAGCGGGACCTTCGAGTCGCTTTCGTAGTCGAAGCGCCGTTGGTAGAAGCCGCTTTCCAGGCCGAAAAATACGTGGGGGCTCACGCTGACGCTGCCCCGCAACGGCACCGTCACGCCGGTCGACCAGTCGCGCGTTGCGAAGGGGACGAACACCCCGCCGTCGAAGCGAAAAAACTCCGAACGATAGAGCACCGGCACGCCCGGGTTCAGGACCCAGACGCGGAGGTCGTCCTTGGTGAAGCGCGGGGTCTGAAACGAGAGCCGCAAGCCGAGATCCCAGTGCTCGAAGCGAAAGCCGCGCGTCACGAACACCGTGATCTGCGAGAAATCGAAATCGGGCGCCAGCTTGAACGGGAGAAACACCGCGCCGGCTTCCCACTCCTTCGTGAGCCCGAAGCCGACCGCAGCGCGAACCCACCATTCGTGCTCGCCGGCTTCGGTGCGCACGTACTGTCCGCCGGCCTCGACGTTCTGCTCGGCGAAGCGGTCGCCCATCAGCATGGGTTGGCCCGGCCCGAGCATCGTGCGCATGACGTTCAGGGGCGTGGTGAGATGCCGGCGTGACCACTTTCCCTCGAGCCCCGGACGCCGGTAGCTCTCCGTGTGGGCCGTCCCGGCCGGCGCAAGAAGCGCGACGATAATGAGCGCGAGCCTGAGCGACTGCACGGCTGCTTACTCGGCAGCCTGTCGGATGGCCACGAGCTCCTGCTCGGTGAGCGACGAGCGAAAGACGCGTTCGAGCTCGATGAGATCCTCGCCCGCGGCGTCCCAGGCGGGCCCGAGGTCCGCGAGACAGCGCTCGTATTCCGCCTCCGTGACGGCGTACTTGCGGTCGGCACGCTCGACGCACGCGCTGATCTTTCCGACACGCTGCCGGTGTTTCGAGAACGCGCTCGTCCCGCGATCGACCGCGGCGAGGGCGGCCTGCCGGCGCGCCGGATCCTGAACCTTCTCCTCGACGGCTTCGCGACCGCGTTCGAGGACTTTGCGGAAGGCGAAGGTGTCGTCGCCTTCGCCGGT
>DASUTR010000586.1:0-2172 GCA_036374535.1 Polyangiaceae bacterium | reverse complement strand
AACGTCCGGCTTCTCGGGCGCGCGCTCGCGGAGTTTCTTCTCGAGCTCCAGGCGAAATCGCGCGCCGTCGCGGATCTGACCGACCGACGCTTTGACCGGCTCGGCTTCCTCGCCGGGTGCCGGAGCCACGATGTCGCCGGGCGTCGCGCGCGCGATGCGCAGCCGCACGGATTGCTCGCCGTCGTTGCCCGTGAACTCGCGGTAGAGCGCGCGCACGACCTCCTCGTCGGCGAGATCGAAGCGTCGCTCGGCGTAGTCAACCTCGCCGAAGTAGCGTTTCTCACTCGCATGGTTGCGCCGTTCGCGCGCTCGAACGTCGTCTTCGCCGGCGCGCGCCGAGGTCACGAGATCGCGCCAGGTGCCTTCCGTGTCGAAGCCCGCGTCCTCGAGCTCGGGGTGCTCGGCGCGGAAGACGAGCCGTCGCAGGTGAAAGAAAGCGTGCGATTCGCGAAACAACCAGCTGCGGCCCGGAAACGAGCGCACGCGCAGCGGCGCCGTCGGCGCGCGCACGGCCCAGCCGTCCCACTCCTTGTGGCGCTCGCGATTCGAGATCGCGGCTTCGAAGAGGTCGTTCGCGAGGTTGACCGTGTAAACCAACGTCTTCGCTCGAGTCAGCGGCAGCAGCCGTTCGGCCACGCGCGCGTACTCGGGCGGGCCGTACGTGGGGACGCCCGCGTTGACGACCGGACGGCGGAGCTCGGCGGCGAGCCGCGCCGAAAAGGTCTCGTCCTCTTCGACGCCGAGTCCGAACACCGTAGAATCGCCGACGACGACCACGCCGTTCGCGAGCGGCAGCGGCACGTCCGGCCCACGCAGCCCGAGCGCGTTGATGCGCACGCGCGTCACCGGATTCGGCTCGACCCGCGTGCGCTGCGCCGCTCCCGGCCGCAGGCGCACGCCGAGCTCCGCGTCCGCTTCGTAGACGTTCAGGTGCGGAAACGCACCCGCGTCGACGATGTGAAAAGTCCCTTCGACGAGGGCGAGCGCGACCACGACTCCCGCGACGACCTTGAGCACGCGGGGCAGCCAGCGCGCCCCGGTCCTCGCCGCCGTCCCGCCGTCCTCGCCATGACCCGCGCTCATCGGGCCGAGAGCATATCCGAAAACCCGAGCCCGCCCCTCAGCGCGCGGGTATCGACGGCGGCGCCGCCGTCCGTCTATCCTAAGGAGCATGCGCAACCGGCTGCCGGTCGTCCTCGTCGCTTTCGTCGCGCTCGTCGGCGCGTGCGAGCAAAGCGACAAGGAGCTCTGCGAAGACGCGCGCAAGAAGCTCGTCGAATGTCGATCCAACGATTTCGAGTGTCCGGACGATCTCCACGACAGCGTGCGCGAACAATACGAGTGCATCGTCGACGCCGACGATTGCAGCGAGGTGGGCGACTGCGCCGAATAGGCCGAGGGAGGGCTACCCTGTCGGGAGCGCCTCCCTCGCCTTCGGTGACGCTTAGCGCGCCTTTTGCGAGCCGCAGTCGCAACCGCTGCCGCAGGGGCACCCGAGCCCGCAGGGGCAGTTTTCGCCGCAAGGGCAGCTCTTGGCCTTCGGAGCGCCTCCACATCCGCAAGCGGCCTGGCACGAGCAACCGGTCTGTTCGTTCTGCTTTTCCATCGAAAACTCCTTTTCGTTCGCGCGCCTGACGACGCGCTTCGTACCCATGACGCAGGGCCCCGAGGTTCATTACAGTCGCTTGCGGGGGCAGCCCCGAGTGCCAACCTTTTTCTCCGACCCATGACGACGAAAGAGAACGCTGAGCCCACGACCCCGCTGACTCCGGCCCACGTCCATTCCCTGGTCGAAAATCATCGGGAGTTTCTGAGATACGTCGAGCGGCGCGTGGGCAATCCGGCAATCGCCGAGGAAATCCTGCAAGACGCCTTCGTCCGGACCCTCGACCGGGGCGACGAAATCCGCGAGTCCGTCGTGGGCTGGTTTTATCGCGTGCTCAGGAACGCCGTGGTCGATCACCAGCGACGGCACCAGTCGACCCATCGGCGGCTCGAGGAGTTCGCCGCTGAGCTCGAAACGTCGAACACGGCGGACGACGAGCTCACCCGCGTCGCCTGCGCCTGCGTGGCGCGTCTCGCGCGCACGCTCAAGCCGGAGTACGCGGACGCCCTGCAGCGGATCGAGGTCGACGGAGTCGCCGTCAAAGACTACGCGGACGCGAGCGGCAT
>DASUTR010000585.1:0-3554 GCA_036374535.1 Polyangiaceae bacterium | reverse complement strand
ACGACCCCGAAGGCGTCGATCGCGGCGGGCCTGCTCGCCTTGCTCGCGACGACCGCTAGCCTCACGCTCGGCGTCGAGCGCGCCGAGGCGTGCGGCGGCTTCTTCCCGGCGACCTTGCTTTCGGAGCGACGGAGACCGTCGCTCGCGCACGAGCAGGCGCTCATCATCTACGATCAAAAGGCAAACCGGCAGCACTTCATCCGTGAAGTCGCGTTTCGGCGGGCGACCGAACCGTTCGGGTTCGTGGTGCCGACCCCGTCGCGACCGGAAGTCGCCGCCGTCACGAAGAGTCCGTTCCGCGATCTGCGCCAGGTCTTCGGCTTCGGCGGGGTCGAAGCCACGGGCGGCTTCGGCTCCTTCCGACCCGGGACTCGCGGAGGCGGGGGGATCGACGGCGTAACGCTCCTCGACGTGAAAAACGTCGGAAGTTTCACGGCATTCGTGCTCGCGGCAACCGATGAAATCGGTCTTTCGAACTGGCTCGCCCGTCAGAAACTCGTGAAGTCGCCCGAAGCGGGCGCGTGGCTCGCGCACTACGTGCGACTCGGCTTCTTCTTCGTGGCCATGCGCTACGAACCGAAGCCCGAAGCGGCCGGTACGAGGCTGGTGGAGCCCGACGCCGCGAAGTCGGAGACGATGCGCATCAGCTTCGACTCGGCCCTACCGTATTATCCCTACTTCGAGCCCGAGCGTCCCGGCGTCCCGGACGAGCTTCGGTTGCTCGAGCTTTGGGTCGCGAGTGACGGCGCTTTCGAGCCGGTGAGCGTGCTCGATCGCGACGGGACGCGGCGCTGGGTACGGCCGTTCCGAGCAGGCGATCGCCACGACCGCGTGCAGGCGAAGCTCGCGAGCGTGCTGGCACCGGAGCTCTGGCGCCTGTTGCCGGCGGGCGCCGTGACGGTGACGACGTACCAGGATCAAAAAGCGTCGCGCCGGGGCTTCGGCGACGTGCTCTTCGTTCCGGCGCGCGCGCCCGAGCTCACGCCCGCGCGGAGGAGCGCGCTCGAAAAGCTGCTCCCCGTGCTCGATCCGGAGCTCGTTTCGGAGCCGAACGGGAGCCGAGCGCCGTGACGCCGCACGCTCCCGTCACGCTCGTCGTGGTCGCGAGTCTCGCCGTCGTTTCGGCCTGTCGCGCGAAGGGCTCCTCGAGCGGCCCTTCGCCGGGCGCCTCGTCGAGCGCTGCGGGCACGCGGGCGACGTCGAGCGCGGCCGCTCACGGCGCTGCCGTATCCGCGCGGCCCCCGCCGGTGCTCGACCTCGCGAACGCCCCCGGCCCCGCGCCGTCCGGCGCACCCGCCACGCGCTCGGTGCGCGAGACCGCCGTCCTCGCGCTGCTCGGCGACCCGACGTTCGCCCGCCGCTTGCCCGTCGTGGACCTCGAGCCCGGTCGCGAGTTCGACCCCGCGCTGCGCGATCGCGTCGCGCCGCGCATCGCCGTGCCGATGCCCGACCTCCGGCTCGCCGAGGGGAAGACCGAGGGGGCCCTGCCGAAGCAGGTCGTGGAGCGCATCGTCCGACAACAGCTCGGTCGCTATCGCGCCTGCGCTGCAAACACGGCTCCGGAACCGGCGAAGCTCGCCGGCCGCGTTACGCTCGAGCTCTCGATCGAGCCGAACGGCCGCGTCGGCGGCGTCGGCAGCGGCGGCTCGACGTTGAATCAAGGGTCCGTCGTTCGCTGCATCGTCGATGCGGCCCGGTCGCTGCAGTTTCCGGAAGCGCCCGCGGCCACGCGCAGCGTGCAGATCCTCGTGCTCGACTCGCCGCCGGCCTCCCGAAGAATTCCGTGAGGCCGCGGCTCACAGCACGGGCTTGATGTCCACGACCGGCGTCCCGTCGATGGCTTCGATGGGTCCGACGCGCACGCGCGTCCCCTCGATGGCCCGCACGACGACGGGATGCAATCCGAGAGGATTCGGTCGATGGGGCGAACGCGTCGCGAAAACTCCGGTGAGCGGATTATTGGGATCCCCGCGTGGATGCACCTCGAGCACGTCGCGCCGCGCCGCGTGAAACCACGTGATCACGAGGACCTCGTCGCCGACGGCGAGCCCGCGCAACGCCGAGGCCGCCCACGGTGCTACCTCGAGCCACGCGTCGGGCGCTCCCTCGGAGCCCTGCTTCGGCGCGACGGCGACGGAGACGAGCTCGGAGCGAATCACCCCGATGGGCCAGAGCTCGGCGGCGCGCGAGGAGTTGGGCTTCGGTGGATCGCTCATCTCCTGTCCTCCCTGCCGGAGTGTAAGGCTTCTTCGCGCGCTTTGCGCGCCCCCCTGAAATTCGAGCGGGCGCCCCTTGACCGGAGGGGTCGCAGGCTCTATTAAACCGTTAGGCTAATTAACCACTCGGCTTAATGACACCTCCCACCGACCCCCTGAGCCTCACGTTTGCGGCGCTTTCCGACCCAACGCGACGCGCCATCCTCGAGCGTCTCGTCGCCGGGGAATGCTCGGTGTCCGAGCTCGCGAAGCCGTTCGCGATGAGCCTACCCGCCGTGTCGAAGCACCTGCGCGTCCTCGAGCGCGCGGGTCTCATCGTCCAGCGCCGCGACGCGCAGTGGCGCCCGTGCCGCATCGAGGCGGGGCCGCTCAAGGACGTTTCCGACTGGGCGGAGCGCTACCGCCACATCTGGGAGGAGCGCTTCGATCGTTTGGACGATTACCTGAAAGACCTGAAAGCCAAGGAACAGAAAGTGAAGGAGAAGAGCCATGGTAGAAAACAGCACCGCAAATAAGGAAACGTTGGGAGTCACGACGCCGTCAACGACCGAGGTGCGCATGACGCGCCTTTTCGATGCTCCCCGCGACCTCGTGTTCGAGGCGATGACGAAGCCCGAGCACGTAAAGGAATGGTGGGGACGACTCGGCGAGGGCTATTCCGTCCCCGTGTGCGAGATCGACCTGCGCGTCGGCGGAAAATGGAAGTTCGTGAACCGACACCCGAAGGGCGAGGTCACGTTCTACGGCGAATATCGAGAAATCGCCCCCCCGAGCCGCCTGGTTTTTACGGAGATTTTCGCGGATTTTCCCGACACCGTGTCGGTGGTCACGAGCGTCTTCACCGAAGAGGGGAAAAAGACGCGCATGACCGTCACCGTCGACTACGGAACGCAGGAAGTGCGTGACCTCGTGCTCGGCACGGGCATGGCGCAGGGCGCGGCCGCCAGTTACGACCGCCTCAACGACCTCGTGCAAAAGCTCGCGGCGCGCCCCAGCTGAAGCATGCGCGCCGGCCCCGTCCTCGCGTCACCGCGGGCCCAGCGGTGATACGATGACGGGGCACGGCGAGATTCAGCTCGCTTCGTACGCGTGCGCTTCGACGACTTCGAGGAGCCGGGCGCGCGGCCCGCTTCCGGACGCCCCCGGAGCGCGTTCGAGACCGGGCGAAAGCTCGGCGTTCCGCCACACGCCCTCGAGCTTTTCGCGAAACGCCGCCGCCTCGGCCGGTCCGTCGAAGTCGAGATCGATCACCACGTACTTCGGGTCGTCCGTCGGACGGTACACGCGGTAACGCCGCACGCCGCTCGCGGCGCGACCGATGGGGTCGCGCTCGAATGC
>DASUTR010000584.1:0-16557 GCA_036374535.1 Polyangiaceae bacterium | reverse complement strand
GATCCAGCCGTTCGTCTTCTCAGCGGGGGTGAAGTGGTACTGCACCTGGAGCCCGAAGCGCAGGCTCGACGCGCCGCAGCTCACGTCGTTTTCGAGATCCTCGTCGTTGTCGTCGCAGAGGGCTTCGACGAGGGTGTCGCTGCCCTCGGCGCCGAAGGCGTAGGTGAGGTAGCCGCCGACGAAGACGTTCGGGCCGAGCTTCCCGCCGATGTCGAGCCCGAGCGGCACCTGCCAGGCGTAGCGAGCGCCGAGCGTGTCGAGCGGCGCTCCCGTGGCGTCGCCGAAGGGGAAGGCGAGGCCGAAGCGAAACGCCATCTGAAAGCCCGTCGTCGCCGGTGGCGCCGGCCGGAGCTCCGTCGCGGAAGTAGCGGGTGGTGCGGTCGTTGCGGGAGGGGTAGGAGCGGGCGCGGGCGCGGGCGCGGGCGCCGCGGTCGGCGTGGCGGGCGCGCTCTCGGGCGGGGGTGCGGGCGCAGGCGCCGGACCGTCCGGAGTGGCGACGTTCGGCGGCGCTGCGGGCTCTTGAGCACCGGCGACGAGGGCGTAGGCGAAACCGGCGAGCGCCACGGTGGTCGCGCACAGGCCTCTTTCCACGTCTCGAACGTAGCCGCCCATCATGGCTTGCTCGGGGCCTCCGGCGCGGGCGCCGGCTGCTCCGGTTTCTCGTCACTCTTCTTTTCGCCGTCCCGTTCCCCGGGAGCAAGCATTTCGCCGAGACCCTTCTGAACGTCGGGCTGCGTGAGGGGATCGGTCGCGGCTCGCTCCACGAGGGCGCGCCCGTCGGCGCCGCCGACGCGAAGGATCGCGGCGGCCACGGAAATGACCGCGCGAACGAGCAGCGGCTCGTCCGCCGTGGCGCGGTAAAGCGCGAAGAACGTCTTGAGCTCGCCGAGCTCGGCGGCCGTCGCGAGCGTCTCGAGGGCGAGGGCGGCGTGCGCCACGTCGTCGATACCGTTCGCCGGGTCGTTCAAGTGCCGCGCGAGGAGCGGCGCCGCCCGCTTTTCGCCGAGCGCCCCGAGCGCATCGGCGAGGGGTGCGAGCGGCGGCGGCTGCTCGCCCGAGATGAAGTCGTAGTGGCGCTCGAGCGCGGCGAGCATGTGCTCGACGCCCGTGCGCCGCTTTGCGAGGAGCGTGCCCGCGAACGCACGCTCGGCCGGCGGGATGCGGACGTTCTGCGCGAGCGCGATGAGAGTGCGCGTGACGCTCGGGTCCTCGAGCTTGCCGAGCTCGTCGATGAGCAGGTGCTCGGCCGTGGCCATGTCGGGATCCAGATCGCGGAGCGCCGCTTCGACCTGCTCGCCGAGCGAGCCGCGCGATGCGCCCGCGGGGACGCGCAAACCGCTCGCTTCGACGCTGCACGCGACGAGGCGCGCGCCGAGCTCGAGCGCCGGTCCCGCGGCGCCCTTCGCGTCGTAGAGCGTCACGCGGCCGCTCGCGTCGCAGAACGCGAACCCCGACGCCGCCGCCGCGCCGCCGAGCGCGTCGCCGCGGAGCGCGTCGGCGAACACGAGGCGGCCGTCGCGCTCGGCGAGGCCGTAAACGACCCGGAAGTAGCTCGCCGCGTACGCCCCGTTGGCGAGCCCGATGCGCTCGCCGTCGCGCGCTTCGGGCAGCGCGTAGACGCGAATCTTCGCGCGCGCCGTGCGGTCGATCGTGGCGGGCTCGAGGCCGCTCCCGAGCCAGCCGGGTTTGCCCGGGAGCTCGCGCGGCGTGAACTCGAAGCGGTTCGCCTGGTTCGTCACGGCAAAGGCGATCTTCTCGTCGAAGCGCACGAGCGCGCGCTCGCCGAAGTAGAGCGCCGTTCCGAGATCGAGCGCGTGGCTCACGAGGTCGCGGAGCAAGAGCCGCCCGAGCGTCTCGTTGCTTTCGATGCCGATCGCGGAGACGTATTGGCCGCCCCACGGGACGAACGCGACGCCCCCGAGCGCGGCGGGTCGTCCGAGCGGTTCGTCGGACTCGAGCTCGAGCACGGTGCTTCCCGCGCGGTCGACGGCGACGAGCGCGCCGTCGGCGCCGCTCGACGAACGCAGGGAAATGACGGTGAAACGACCGTCGTCGTCGGCGCCCACGAGCTCCGCGCCGCGCGCCTTGGTCTTCCACAGGATCTTTCCGTCGTGCGCTGCGAGGCCGACGAGCTCCTTGTTCGAGCGCACGACGATGACGTCGCCCGCAACGACGGGGGCGGAGTCCACCGCGAGCCGAGCGCGCCAGACTCTTCCGTTCGGCAGCGTCGCGCCGACGAGTCCGTTCGTGTCCACGCCGACGGCGACCGGCGTGCGCGGCTTTCGCGGCGTCGCTCGCAGCCGCTCTTCGACGGCGGCGATGCTTTTACCGTGATCGTTCTGCCAATCGCTCGCGAATGCGTTGCTCGTCGCCGTTGCGGCGCCGCCACAACCCGCGAGCGCTCCGAACGCGGCGAGTGCGAGAGCGAACCTCGAGGACCCAAACGGTGGTCGGTTCACGGCGTCCGGTTCGTCACGGGTTTACCGCTCGCCGCGGCTTCGATACCTGCGCGGACGCGCACGTTGCCGTCTTTCGGGAAGCGCGCGAGCACGGTTCGCAAGAAGACCGAGACTTCTCGCGTCTGGAGCTTGCGCAGTCGCTCGAGAAGGTCGAGCTTGAATACCTCGGGAATTTCGGATTCCGGGCGCAAAATCATCGGTTCGAGTCCGCTCTGCATCACGTCGAACGGGAGCTTACCCAAGAGGTCCACGAGCTTCTGACATTCGTTCGGCTTGCACAGCACGCCGATCGCCGCGGCCGCTTCCGGCACGTCCTTGCCGAGCACCGCGAAAAGGTCGGGCACGGATTCGGCGGCTCGAAGGGTCGCGAGCGCGCTCGCGGCTTTGCGGCGCAGCCCCGGATCGCTGCCGCGCAAAATGCCCCGAAGCGCCGCCACCGCGACCGGTCCGCCGGTCGCGGCGAGCGTGCTGGCGGCTGCGTGTCGGAGCGCCGGGTTTCGATGACGAACATAAGGCACGACCGCGGCGCTCGACGCGGGCTCGGCGAGCTTGCCGGCCACCTCGAGCGCCTTTTCGAGCACCGCGGCGCTGGCGCCCCGGACGAGCACCTCGTCGACGAGCGCTGCGGCCGCGGCGGCGGACGGCTTCGGAGCCTGGGCGAGCTCACCGAGCGCGGCGAGCTTTTCCGATTCGTTTCCGGTCTCGAGCGCGCGCTTCAGTCGCGCAAGGTCGAGCTTGGGACTCGCGGCCGGCGGTTTCGCCGCCTTCTGGCCGGCCGCAGGAAGCGCCACGAGGCCGAGGAGCAGCGACACGAGGAGCGCGGCGAGCGGGTTTCGGACCATCGTAGCTCGTCCCCGATGTACTCTCCCCCGGCGCGCCCATCAAGAGAGCGTGGGGCCGGCATCGTCCTTTGCGTTTTCCCGACATTCGACTCGAGATCGTCGAGGAGCTTCCCTCCTCGGGGCCGGGCTTTCTGCGCCTCGTCCGGCGAAGCCTCCGCGCGCACTACCCGGACGGCACGGCGAGCGCGCCGTTCCCCTACGACATCGTGGATCGCGCGGCGATCGACGCGGTGATCTTCTGCGTCCACTTTCTCGACGCTGCCGGCGTTCGTCACGTCTACCTGAGAAGCGCCGTGCGCCCGCCCGTCGCGTTCCGCGATCCCGGCCGTTCGCCGCGGCCCGCGATCGATCCCCCGGGCGGGCTCCTCTGGGAGATTCCGGCCGGGCTCGTCGACGCGAGCGAGCAGTCCGAGGAAGGGCTTCGCCGCGCGGCGCAGCGGGAGATCCACGAGGAGCTCGGCTTCGACGTGCCGGTCGAGTCGCTCGTCGAGCTCGGCCCGAGCGTGTTCCCGGTCCCGGCCTTCATCGCGGAGCGACACTTCTTCTTCGAGGCGACGGTCGAGCCGAGCTCCCGGCGCGAGCCGTCGCTCGACGGCTCGGCCCTCGAGCATTTCGGTGTCGTGGCCGCGCTGCCCGTCGTCGAAGCACTCGAGCGCTGCCGCCGCGGCGAGTTCCAGGATTCGCACACGGAGCTCTGTCTGCGTCGCCTCGTCGAGCGCTATCCGGAGGCGAGCCGATGAGCGCGCCGCGTGTCGTCGTCGTCGCGAAGCGGACCGCGTACCAGCGGTTCATCGAGGACGAGCGCGATCCGCGCGCCAAGCTCCTGCTCCGGCGGCGCGCGCCCGTCGTCGCGAGCTGGCTCGACGCGCACGGCGAGCACTCGCGCACGGTCGACGAGGTCGAACGGGCGCTCGAGCGCGCCGGCGCGAAGATGATGCTCGTACGCCGGGCTCACGCCGCGTTCGACGCTTCGGACGCCGCGCTCGTCATCGCCGTGGGCGGCGACGGCACGCTGCTCGCCGCGTCCCACAACGTATCGGACACGCCGATTCTGGGCGTGAACAGCGCGCCGCGGCACAGCGTCGGTTTCTTCTGCGCGCTCGAGCGAAAGACGTTCCGGCGCGGCCTCGCTGCCGCGCTCGAAGAGCGGCTGCCGAGCGTCGAGCTCACGCGCATGAGCGTGCTCGTGAACGGTCGCATCCGTTCGAATCGCATCTTGAACGACGCGCTCTGCGCGCACAGCTCGCCCGCGGCGACGTCGCGCTACATCATCCAGCACGGGCGCGTGCGCGAGGAACAGCGCTCGAGCGGCTTCTGGATAGGCCCCGCCGCCGGCTCGACCGCCGCGCAGAGCTCGGCCGGAGGCCGCGTGCTCCCGCTCGGTTCGAAGAAGCTCCAGCTCGTCGTGCGCGAACCGTACGTACCCGCGGGCGAACGCTACCGGCTCGTCCGAGTGCTCGTGGGCCCGACCGAGAGCATCCGCGTCGAGAGCAAGATGGATGACGCCTGCGTCTTTCTCGACGGTCCGTATCGCCAGGTCCCCGTGCGGCTCGGCGACGAGCTCACGTTCCGTGCGTCGGACGAGCCCTTGCTCTTGCTCGGGCTCAAAGAGCGACGGCGCCGCTGACGGGTGAGGGTACGGCTACGCGCCGCCCTCGCCGCCCTGACCGCCCTCGTCCGGGGCTCCGCCGCCGCCCGCGGAGTTGCCGCCGCTTCCGCCGGTCCCGGCTCCGCTGGCCCCAGCGCTTCCGCCGTTCCCGCCGCCCGCGCCGCCTCCATTTCCGCCGCCCGCGGCTCCGCTGCCGCCCGATCCTCCGAACACGCTACCGCCGCTGTTCGCGCGCCCTCCGGCGGCGCCGAGTCCGCCCGTACCCGTGCCGGTCCCGCCGACGGCAGCGGTTCCGCCGCTCGCCGCGCCGTCGTCGGAGCCACAATCGCCGGGGCATCCGTACGCCGCGATGAAGCAGCTCGTCATGCCCATCGACGCCGCGGCCGAGACCACGCTCATTCCCACCAGCGCTCGAAACGAAAGAAGCGCCGCCCGCGATGCGCGCTCCGCAGGAACGAGCTGTTCCGGTGCGCCTTCGAAATTCAAGCGGGCCCCGCAAAACGGACAGGCCCCTTCGCTGACCCTCACGTGCCGGCCGCAGCCAGAACACGGCTCGAGTGCCACCACACCGTCACCCACGTGGGAAAAGGTAGCAAGCCCGTCGAAGGGGCGCCACTGTCGCGCCCGCTACTCGCCGGCGGGCGCTGCAGCGGCGGCTTGCGCGGAGCGCGTGATGCGATCGCTCTCGCCGTTCCCGTAGGCTTCGAAGAGCTTTCCCCAGTGCGTCGTCTTCTTCCAGTCCTCGAAGACGTGCTGGTCCGTCTTCGGCCACCGGTAATAGTCGTGGTAAAATTCGCTCCCGAACACGAACATGTTCACGAGCGGGGTATGGAAGAAGAGCTTCTGAATGCTCTTCAAGGGGCCGAACCACAGCACGTCGCCGACCATGCTCGCGGCGTTGTCACCCACGCTGAAACCCCAGCTCTCGTTCGAAATGTCGGCGCCGACGATCTCGATGTCGCGGGGATCACCCGTGCCGAGACCGTCCTCGTGGGCGACCGAGATGTACTCGAGGCTCATCGGATCGAAGCCCATCATCTTCGCGGCGACCGCGTCGATCGCGACCTGATCCTGGCTCGCCAGCATGTAGTCCTTGATGACGGGGAACATGGTGCGCGGGCCCGGGCCGTTGCCCGCCGTCGTTCCGTCCATGATCGCGAAGAGCCCGGTGTGGATCTCTTTTTGGATCGCGAGAAGATCGACGAGCGTCCGATGAATCCAGCTGTGCGTGTAGTGGCGCTTGGTGTTCAGGAGACCGCCGAACGCGTTCTTCATGGCGCCGGTCGTCGTCGTGTAGATGTGACACTTCACGGTCGGCAGGTGCATGATGTTCTTGCCGAAGAAGTAGTCGGGGATCGTAATGCCCTCGGGGAAGATGTTGTGGAGGACGTGGAGCCGCGCCTTCGGCCGGTACTCGATCCACTTCATGTCCTCGTCCTTGAAGTTGTAGAGGACGGGGATCGAGTAGCGCTTGAAGAGCGGGAGGTAGTGGTTGAGATCCTCGCCCTTGAACGCGTTCGTGACGACGGTCTTGTTCTGGACGCACGTCACGTCCTGGTAGCCGGCGTTCTTGAGCGCGAGGACGGTTCCCTCCATCTGCCACGGCGTCGAGTTCGCACCCGGAAACGGGTAGTGCCAGGAGATGTTGTCCTTGAGGATGGTCGTCGCGCCCTTGTCGAGCGCCGCGGTCATTCCAGCGAGCTCGCACAGGCGCTCGATGTCGCTGAGGATGGTTTCCGGTTTGACTTTGAGGACCGCGACCTTCGATTTAGCCATGGCTGGTCGGGAACGTAGTTTTCGGAACCCGCTCGCGCAAGCGGCGGGGCGAGACTCCACGGTCTCTCCTCGTCTTCTGCACGTCGGACGCCCCCGCGGCTTCGCGGCGGCCGCGGGTTGACGCGCCCTCGAGAGGTCGGCCACTGTCTCGCCCATGCGGTTCTCGTCCCTCATCGGTTGCGCCCTCGTGGCGCTCGCTTGCAGCAAGCAGGAGCCCGCGCTGTACGCGTCGTCCGCGGGCGAAGCGTCGTACGCCGAGCGCTATCCGGCGATGCTCGCCTCGCTCCGGAACGGGCATTTCGAAGCGGAAAAGCAGGCCTACACGCTGTCCGGCGAGTTTTCGAAGTACCCCGACGAGCTCAAGGACCCGTCCTGGGCGCACGTCGAGACGGTGGTCGAGAAGGCCGATTCGGCGGGCAAGGGAGCCGACTACGCCGCCGGTATGGGAGAGAGCCAAGCGGTGCGCACCTTCTACACCGAGGAGCGCGACGTGCTGCGGCAGAAGGTCGGCGGTTCCGCGGAGCACGCTGCAAAGGAGAAGAACTGCGACGTCGAGCTCTACGGTCCGGTCGGCGGCGCGCTCGATCGCTCGGTCGACCAGCAGCTCGAGGAACGGCTGCGCGAGCGCACCGCCGCGCATCGCGCCATCGAGGACAACGAAGACGCACTCGGGAAGGCGAACGTCGAGAAGCTCGCAAAGCAAGCGGACACGATCGCGTTCACGAGCTACCTCGTCCACGTGCGCCTGCCGCAAACGAAGCGTGAGATCGACGCGCGCGTCGCCGATGCTTCGGAAGTGAAGTCGACGCTCGACCGCACCCAGGAAGAATCGAAGTCGGTGCTCGACGATCCGAACGCGTCGAAGAACGCGAAAGAGCGCGCGCAGAAGCGCGCCGACGCCGCCCGCACCGCGCAGGCGAGCCTCGACAGCGAGGTCGAGCAGGCAAAAAAGCTCGGCGAAGAGCTCGAGCAGCGCACCAAGGCCGCCCAGGATCAGTACGAGAAAGCGAAAGACGCACTCGTCCAGAGCATCCAGGAGCGGCAAAAAGCGCAGGGCGCCAAAAAGTAAGAGGGATTCGGTCGAGCTGCGGTCTCGCGGCCTCGCCGTACACGAAATCGCCCCGGGGAAGCGGGTTGGCGCACTGCGTCCTCGTGAGTTTCGTGCGCCGCGAAGACTTCTGACTTACAGTCACACCTGACCCTTCCGGCTGCGGTGGAGCGGCTTCGCTTTCGTGAGCCCGCCCGCCGACGGCCGCCCGTCATTCAGGCGGTTGAGGGTTGCCACAAGGCAAGGCAAAATGTCGTTCCGAGGTTCGCCCATGCACCGCTCCCATCGTTCTCTGCTTTCGTTCCTCACTCTCGGCGTCGCCGTCGCCATCGCTTGCGGCCCGAAGCCCATCGAAGTTCCCGAAGACGACGACGACGATGACGGAACTGGAACCGGTGCCACGACGGGATCGGGCGGGAGTTTCGGCGGCGTGAGCGGGACGTTCAACGGCGGAGCGTTCAGCGGTGGCACGTTCAGCGGTGGGACGGCGACCGGCGGGTTCAGCGGGACTCCGATGACGGGCGGGACGTTCACGGGCGGTACGACCGCAACGGGCGGAGCGCTTCCGACGGGCGGCGCGACCGCAACGGGCGGAGCGCTTCCGACGGGCGGCACCGCGGGCGCCGGCGTGAGCGGCGCTGCCGGCTCGGGCCCCGCCGCGATGTGCGACGCAGCATTCGCCGTCGGCGCGGACGGCTTCGTGCGCGCACCGGGCGCCGGCGGTTGCTGGTACGGCTACGCCTTCTCCGGCGGTGACGTCGGCAGCACGCTCACGACGATGACGAGCTTCGCGATGTGTGGCGCAGCGTGCATGCTCCGCGTCGCGGGAACGCTCGGCCCCGCGACGGCCGCGAACATGTACACCGGAGTCGTCTATCTCGGCTTCAACATCAGCCAACCCGCGGGCGCCACGGCGGGGACCGCCATCGTGCCGACCGGTACGGGCCTTCAGGTCACGTACACGAAGGTGAGCGGGCCGACCACGATCCGCGTCCAGATCCAAGACGATACCACTCGCTGGTGCGCTCCTCTCACCGCGAGTCCCGCGACCATTCCCTACACTTCGTTCAACACGATGTGCTGGGAGACCGTCCCGCCCGCCACCGGCGCTTACGCGAAGCAGCCGATCAAGCAGGTTCAGCTCGTCGCACCGGGTGGCGAAATGGCGGTGCCGATCGACATGACCCTCGTCAGCGTCAAGGACATGTAGAAAGGCGCCTGCCCGGGGCCGCGAGAAAAGACGGCCCCTGCGGCCGGTGCACGCGGGTATTTGGCTGCGAGGGCGCGATCGGCGCACAATGCGGCCCGAGGCCGCATGCGACTCGGAATCGATTTCGGGACGACGCGCACCGTGGTCGCTGCGGCCGTCGGGGGACGCTATCCGATCGTCGTGTTCGAGACCCCGCAGGGCTTCTCGGAGTTCGTACCTGGCCTCGCGGTGCGCGACGGCGAACGGCTCGAGCTCGGCTTCGACGCGGCGGCGGGACTAGCGGGGCCGGCCGACGCGGTCGTGCGCTCCATCAAACGCGAGGTCGGCGCCCGACCGCCCGACGACCGTCTCGGCGAGCTCGGGCTCGATCGCACCGCGCTCGAGCTCGCAACCGATTACCTCGCGCGGCTCCGCATGCTCGTGTACGAGCGTTCGAACCTCGAGCTCGATCCGCACGAACCGCTCGAGGTGATGGTGGCGGTTCCGGCGAACGCAGGCACGAGCCAGCGCTACCTCACGGTCGAAGCGTTTCAGCGCGCCGGCTTTCGCGTCATCGGCATGATGAACGAGCCGACCGCCGCCGCGATCGAGTACGCCCACAATCATCTCACGGTGCTCGGTAAAAAGAGCCCGAAGCGCTACGTCGTCGTCTACGATCTCGGCGGCGGTACGTTCGATACGTCGGCCGTGTCGCTGGTCGAGCGGCGCTTCGATCTCATCGCGACCGAGGGTATCGGGCGCCTCGGCGGTGACGATTTCGACGAGCGCATCCTCGAGCTCGCGTCCTCGGCCGTTGGCAAGAAGCTCGGCGCGGAGGACGCCGTGACGCGCGCGCGATTGCTCGAAGCGTGCCGCGAAGCGAAGGAAGCGCTCGCTCCGACGAGCCGGAAGCTCGTGGTCGACTTCGGCGCCGCGCTTCCGGGCGCCGAGCCCGTGACGCTCGACATGGCGCGCGTCAACGACGCGTGCGAGCCGCTCGTCGAGCGAACGCTCGAGCTCCTCGACCGCATCCTCGAACGGGTGCGGGAGCACGGCATCGATCCGTCGAATCCGCGCGAGCTCGGTGGTGTGTACCTCGTCGGCGGAGCGACGGAGTTTCCGCTCGTCGGACGGATGCTGCGCGAACGCTACAAGCGCAAGGTGCTGGCGGCGCCCCAGCCGCACGCAGCCACCGCCGTGGGGCTCGCCATGGCGGCGGATCCGGAAGCCGGCGTGATGGTGCGCGAAGCGGTGACGCGCCACTTCGGCGTCTGGCGCGAGGGCGAGGCGGGGCGCAACAAGATCTTCGATCCCATCCTCCACAAGGGCGCGTTGCCCGAGGGCCCGGTCGTCGAAATCGAGCGGGCGTACCGGCCGGTGCACGCCGTCGGGCGGCTCCGGTTTCTCGAGTGCACGGAGCTCGGCTCCGACGGAGAACCCCACGGCGATCTGACGCCCTGGTGTGACATCCTCTTTCCGTACGACCCTGCGCTCGCCGAACGCGGCGATCTCGGCGCCGTCCCGCCCGAGCAGCGTCTGTCCGAGCCCGGCCAGGAGATCATCGAGCGCTACCGCTACGGCCGCGACGGCTCGATTTCGATCGCCATAGAAAATCGCACGCGCGGCTATTCACGCAGGTACGTGCTCGGCGAATCGGGTAACTTCGCTGCCGAATGAACCACCGCGCCGTCGATTGGTGATGTCTTCGGTCGAAGCATAAGCCGTGCTCTTCAACACGCTCGCGTACGCCGAGTTCTTCGGCGCGGTCTTCGTCGTTTCGTGGCTGCTCGCGCGGTTTCGCAAGCTACGCGTCACGTTCTTGCTCCTCGCGAGCTACTTTTTCTACGCGAACTTCTACCGCGGGAACGAGCGCTTTCTCGTTCTCCTGATCTTCGGCTCGTCGACGGTCGATTGGCTGCTCGGAAACGCCATCGCGCGCGCGAGCTCGCCCGAGAAGCGCAAGCTCTGGCTCACGGCGACGGTGATCCTGAACCTCGGCGTGCTCGGTATTTTCAAGTACTTCGACTTCGGCATCGCGAGCGCGAAGGCGGCGCTCGCGGCGTTCGGCTTCCATCCGCCCGACGTCGCGCTCGAGGTGGCGCTGCCCATCGGCATCAGCTTCTTCACGTTCGAGTCGATGAGCTACGTGATGGACGTCTACCGCGGCGACATCGAGCCCCACCCGAGCTACCTCGAGTACCTCACGTTCGTCGCGTTCTTCCCGCACCTCGTCGCGGGCCCGATCGTCCGCCCGCGCGACCTCTTGCCGCAGTTTTCCCGGCCCGCGCGCTTCGATCCGGCCGAGGGGAGCGAGGGTCTGTTTCTCGTCGCCATCGGGCTCGTGAAGAAGGTCGCCATCGGCGACTACCTCGCCGTAAACCTCGTCGACCGCGTGTTCGACGCGCCGCTCCAGTACTCGGCGCTCGAGTGCTACGCCGCCGTGCTCGGGTACGCGCTCCAGATTTACTGCGACTTCTCCGGCTATACGGACATAGCGATCGGCTCGGCCCTGCTCCTCGGCGTGCGCTTTCCGAAGAACTTCGACGCGCCGTACAAGGCGGAGAACATCGCCGACTTCTGGCGCCGCTGGCACATCTCGCTCTCGACGTGGCTGCGCGACTACCTGTACGTGCCGCTCGGCGGCAATCGCAAAGGTCCGTCGCGAACGTACCTGAACCTGATGCTCACGATGCTGCTCGGAGGGCTCTGGCATGGCGCGAACTGGACGTTCGTCGCTTGGGGCGGGCTCCACGGCGGCGCGCTCGCGGTAACGCGTTTCCTGAAGAACCTGCGCGGCGAGCCCAACGTCGTCAAAGAGCCGCAGAATCCGCGCGATTGGCTCGTGAAGGCGGGCAAGGTGTTCGTCACGTTCCACTTCGTGCTGCTCACCTGGGTGCTGTTTCGCGCGGAGAGCTTCGGACACGCGTGGACGATTCTCGGTCGCATCACGTCACTCACGACGTATCATCCGAACCTCGACGCCCGCGTCGTCGGCGTGCTCGCGCTCGGCATCGCGAGTCATTACGTCCCGGAGCGCTGGTACGAAGCCGCGCGCCTTCGCTTCGCGTCGCTGCCCGCGCCGGCACAAGCCGTCGCGCTCTTCGGCGCTGCGCTCTTCGTGCGAAAAATGGCGAGCGCCGACGCCGTGCCCTTCGTGTATTTTCAGTTCTAGACGAGTCTTCTAGGAACCGGGCGGACCTCGAACCGCCCCTAACCGAACTCGAACAGCGCGCCGGGCTCCGGCCGCCTGCAGGCAGTCGGGCTCCCGGTCGATTTTTCACCGCTCTGCCGCGTCGTCACACTAGTTTACGGCGACGAATGGCCGACGAAGACGGCGACAAGACCGCCGAACCGGCGACCGCTGCGACCGCGACGGACGGTGGCTCCGGAACGGCGGGCGACACGGGGTCCGAGGGCGTGCCCGGCGGCGAATCCCCGAGCGCGGACGCGTCGAGCGGCGGAACGACGGGCGGTGACGCGCCGAGCGCGGAGCCCGGCGCGCCCAAAAAGAAGAAGAAGAAAAAGAAGAAGAAGCCCGTCGAGGACGGCGAGCCCGAAAAGGACGAAAAGCGGCTCGGTCCCGTGCTCAACGCCGAAGGTTGGGAACGACCGGGTTTCGTCTTGGATTTCCCGAAGGACGCCGAGCTCGATCGAATCGTGCGCGCGTTCGAGCTCGGCAACTATGCGTTCGTGCGGGAGCAGGGGAAGAAGCTCGTCGAGAGCTCGAGCGACGCCGAAGTCCGGCGCGCGGCGGGCGAACTCTTGCGTCGAGTCGAGCCCGATCCGCTCATCAAGATTCTGTTTTCGATGTCGGTCGCGCTCCTGCTCTTCATGGTGGTTTACGCGTATCGGTCGCATGCGCATTGACGCTCGGCGAGCGCCCCGGGGCTCGCTCCCGCGCGATCGCGCGCTCCTGGTTTCGGCGCTCGGCGCGCTCTCGGTCGTCATGGCGTGCGGCGAAAAGCCGCCCGCCGAGAGCAAGCCGAAGCCGGTGGTCCGCGAGGGCGTCCTGCACTACCTGCCGCTCGAACACGACACGGTGTATTCGTACGAGACACGACTCGAGCCGCACGGCGAGCGCGGCCTCCTGGTGCTCGAAGTGCGCAGGCGACGCCCGGAGCTCGCCGAGCTCGTCGTGGCAGGACGTGCGCAGCGGCTCAACGTGTCCTCGAGCGCGGTCGAGCTCGTGACCGGCGGAGCGCTCTTGCGCGCGCCGCTCGGCGAGGGCGCGTCGTGGCGCGGTGACTTCGGGCGCGTGCGCGTGACCAGCACCTCGCGCAGCGTCACCGTTCCGGCGGGTTCATTTCGCGATTGCCTCGAAACCGTCGAGGAAATGACCAGCGCCGAAGGGACGAAGAGAACCAAAACGGCTTATTGTCCGGGCGTCGGAATTGCGCTGCGCGAGACGGAAGTCGAGCAGGACGGACAGCACGCGACCGAGCGCATCGAGCTCAAGAGCTACGGCAAACGCTTCGACGCACGGCAGCCGGTACCGTAAGCCGCCCCCGGTTCGGGCACCCGGGTCAGGTGCCGCCGTCGTCGAGACTCAGCACGATTTCGCGGAACACGACGCATTTGCCCTTCTTGGCGCTGAGCTCCTCCGTCGCGGTCGGGTACATGGTCGTCTCGACGGTGAGCGTGGCGGGACTGTCCGTCCAGAGCTCGCACGCGAGGGCTTCGAGGCCCGCGCCGGGACCCGCTCCGCCGAAGCCACCGGGCCCGCGTTCGACGGGCCGTTCGCCACCCACGCCTCCCGCTTGAAGCGGATTGCCCTCGCGGTCGCTCGGCGTGCAGAAGAGGGCCGAGTGTTTGCCGTGATCGGGGATTCTGTATTCGTCTTCTCCGCCCCCGTACTGGATGGAGACGATGACGTCCGAGGGCACCCGCGCATCGAGGGCGGTAATCAGGACCTCGAAATCAGGACCGCTCGGGCAGTCCGCCGGGTGGGGCGGATCTTTCTTGCACGAGAGTAAAAGCAAAGCGAGGAGCGTGGCGCGTCGCACCGTACCTCCCAGGACTAGACGCCCTAGTTCACCACACGGGCGCACAAAAAGCCAAAGTCTCGCGCGATTTGCAGGGTTCATGCTACGGCCGGCGAATGCCGAACGCTGCAACGCCCGGCCCGTCGCCCTCGCACGAGGACGAAGCGCGCCTTTCGGGGGCGCGCGCCGAGTTCGTCGGCAGTTTGCCGCGCCGCCTCGACGCTCTTCGGGCGGCGCTCCACGCCGCCGAGCAGGCGCCGTCCGATCCGGAGCGTTCGAAGGGGCTTCTCCGGCGCGTGCACGCCGTCGGTGCCGCGGCGCGCGTGCTCGGTTTCGCGAGCGTTGCCGAGGCGCTCGGCGAGGCAGAAAAGTCTGTCAAAAATGCGACTGCGTCCGGACGTCCCCCGCCGTTCGACGAGGTCGCTCGGGCGCTCGACCTCTTGCCGTCCCTCGTGCTCGGGGCGCCCGTGTCGATGCGGGCGCCCGAGTCGCGAGAGCGCGCGCCGGTTCATGTCTGGCCGATCAGCGTGCTCGTCTACGGCCCCGCGGCGCTTGCCGACGCTCTCGGTGCGGAGGACGACGAGCGGCGCATCGAACGCGAGCGCACCGAGGATCCGGCGCGCGCTCGCGAGCTCGCGCGCGTCGTCGGACCGGACGTGGTCGTCGTCGATGCGGATCGCCCGAACGCTCGGGAGCTCGTCGCCGAGCTCGTGCGCGATCCGCTCGTCGAGCCCGTGCCGGTCGTCGTGGTCGGTACGTTCGACCAACCCGAAGCGGCGGGCGCCTTCGTCGAGCTCGGAGCGGCCCGGGTGCTCTTGAAGCCGTGCACTCCCGATACGCTGCAGCGCACCGTGAACGAGCTCCGCGACCGCGCGTCGAAGCCGCAAAAACCGCGGGATCCGCTGGGTATCGTCACCGTGGAGTCGCTCGCCGACCGCATCGCGGCAGAGTTCAAGCGCGGGCTCGTCGACGCGCTCGAGGGCTCGCCGGCGACCAGCGTTCCGCTCGGTGAGGGTCACGACGTGCTCGCGGCCGTGTGGGGCGCCGTCGCGCGAGTCCGCGAGCTCGTTACGCTGCATTCCGGCGGAGGGCTTCGCTTTCAGCCGACCGGTCCGGAGGGCGCGGTGCCCGTCGCGCCGTGGAGCGCCGAAGAGCGCCGCGCCGGCGAACGCGGCTCCCACGATGCGCGCACCGGCGAGGGCGTCTCGCTGAACGGCCGCCGCATCGTCGTCGCCGACGACGATCCAGCCGTCGTCTGGTTCATGGCGGGGCTCCTGAAGGCGGTCGGGGTCGAGGTCATCGAAGCACACGACGGCCGCCAAGCGCTCGAGCTCGCGTTCGAGCATTTTCCCGACGCCGTCATCAGCGACGTGCTGATGCCGAAGCTCGACGGCTTTTCGCTGTGCCACGAAATCAAGCGCGACGTCGCCGTGCGGGACGTGCCCGTGATTCTCTTGTCGTGGAAGGAAGACTTGCTCCAGCGCCTGCGCGAGCTCGGCGCCGACGCCGACGGCTATTTGCGCAAGGAAGCGGCCGCATCCGCGGTCGTCGAGCGCGTGCGTGAAGTGCTGCATTCGCGCGCCCGCATCGAGGCGCGAATGCGCGCCGGAGGTGAAGTACGCGGGCGCCTCGATGGGCTCACGCCGCGCCTCGTGCTCGAGCTCGCGTGCCGGGGCGGGAGCGATCTCCGGGTGTCGCTGCGCGACGCCGCGTTCCTCTACGAAGTGCAGATTCGCCGCGGCGCCGTGCGTTCCGTCACGCGGAGCGCGCCCGATGGAAGCTTCGTGCGCGGCGAGCCCGTGCTCTCGAGCCTGCTCGGCGTGAGCGCGGGACGGTTCGTCATCGAGCCCGACTCGTCGCCCTGCCGCAACGAATTTTCGGGCGATCTTCGCGCCGTGCTCGCCGGGCCCGTCGCTCTTGCCCGCGAGGCGCTCGCGAAAGTCGCCGAGCGTTCGCTCGTTCGTCTCGAGCGCCTCGAGCTCGATCGCGAGCTCGTCGAGGCTTATCTAGCCTGCACGCCCGAGCCCGCCGCGAGCCTCACGCGCCGGCTCCTCGCGGGCGAGAGCGCCCGCGAGCTCGTGCTGTCGAGCGAGGTCGCGCCTCGCCTGCTCGAAGCGGTGCTCTCCGACGTCGCTCGCCGCGGAGCCGTTCGCGAGGCCGTCCTCGTTCCGAGCGCGAGCGCGCCGCCGCGGGCGAGCGAGCCGCTCCCCGAGTCGGCGGCGGCATCCGTCGCCGCCGAAGACGATCAGCCGCTCGCCGCCGAAGAAGTGCGGTCCGCGCCGCCGCCCGCCGTCGAGCCCGTAGCCGCAGAGCCTGTCGCCGCCCCGGCGAGCGCGGCGGCCGCGGGCGAAGGCGACCACGAGCCCGAGCGGGACTCGGACTCCGACTCAGGGCAGTCGATTCCGCAGGCCCCGTTCGAGGTCGCTCGCGAGGACCACAGCTGGTTCTCGCTTGCCGTAGAACCCTCCGCCGAGCTCCCGCCCGTCGCGGCGGCAGGGGCTCCCCTCCGCGCCGAGCCTTCGACCGATCCGCGCGCCGAGCAGCCTGAAAGCGAGGCGCCGGCCGACGCCGATCCCGCCCCGTTCACCACTTCGGAGCCACCGCTTCGGGTCGTGGGTGACGAGGGACGCCTGCCGCTCAGCGATCAGCCGA
>DASUTR010000583.1:0-5662 GCA_036374535.1 Polyangiaceae bacterium | reverse complement strand
ATTGCGGAGCGCCGGCTGCCGCAGGACGGTCGCATCAAGCTCAAGCTCGGCAAGGGTCGCGAAATGGACTTTCGCGTCTCGATCTTACCGACGATGTGGGGCGAGAAGGTCGTCCTTCGGCTCCTCGACAAGGGAAACCTGCAGCTCGACATGACCAAGCTCGGCTTCGACGCCGAGCCGCTCAAGGACTTCAAGTGGGCGATCAATCAACCCTGGGGCATGGTGCTCGTCACGGGTCCCACGGGCTCGGGCAAGACGACGACGCTCTATTCGGCGCTCTCGGAGCTCAACCGGCCCGAATCGAACATCAGCACCGCCGAGGATCCCGTCGAGTACAACCTGCACGGCATCAATCAGGTTCAGATGCACGACGAGATCGGCCTGAACTTCGCGATGGCGCTGCGCTCGTTCCTCCGGCAGGACCCGGACATCATCATGGTGGGCGAGATCCGAGACTTCGAAACCGCCGAAATCGCGGTCAAAGCGTCGCTCACGGGCCACCTCGTGCTTTCCACGCTGCACACGAACGACGCGCCCGCCACGATCTCGCGCCTGCTCAACATGGGCGTCGAACCGTTCCTCATCACGGCGAGCGTGAACCTCGTGCTTGCCCAACGCCTCGCGCGACGCGTGTGCGTCGACTGCAAGCGTCCGGCGGAGGTCGAGCGCCAGTCGCTGCGGGACATGGGCTTCTCGGAAGAGCAAACGGCGAACGCTCAGGTCATGAAGGGGACCGGCTGCGCGACCTGCAACAATACCGGGTACAAGGGCCGCGTCGCGCTGTACGAGGTCATGCGTTTCACCGAAGATCTGAAGGAGATGGTGCTCCAGGGCGCTTCGAGCGCCGAGCTCAAGATGGGCGCCATCAAGAAGGGCATGAGCACGCTCCGCATGAGCGGCATCCGCAAAGTCATCGAAGGCATGACCACGCCGGAGGAGATCATGCGGGTTACTATGGCGGATTGAGCGTGCGATGAACGACCAAGCGCTGAAGGTCAATCTCCACCAGCTGCTCCGCGCCATGATCGAGAAGGGCGCGAGCGATATGCACATCACGACGGGGGCGCCGCCCCTGCTCCGCATCGACGGCGCGATCGTGCCGCTCAAGCTCGATCCGCTCTCTCCGGTGGAAACCAAGCAGCTCTGCTACTCGGTGCTGACCGAAGAGCAGAAGATCCAGTTCGAAAAGTCGAAGGAGCTCGACCTGTCCTTCGGCGTGAAGAACCTCTCGCGCTTTCGCGCCAACATCTTCTTGCAGCGCGGCGCGGTTTCCGGCGCCTTCCGTTCGATCCCCTTCAAAATCCTCACGTTCGAGGAGCTCGGCCTGCCGCCCGTCGTCGCGGAGCTCGCCTCGAAGCCGCGCGGCCTCGTGCTCGTGACGGGTCCGACGGGCTCCGGCAAGAGCACGACGCTCGCTTCCATCCTGGACAAGATCAACGGCGAGACCCGGCAGCACATCGTGACGGTCGAAGACCCGATCGAGTACCTGCACCCGCACAAGCGTTCGATCGTGAATCAGCGCGAAGTCGGCGCCGACACGATGACGTTCAAGAACGCGCTGAAGTACGTGCTGCGGCAGGATCCCGACGTGGTGCTCGTCGGCGAGATGCGCGATCTCGAGACGATCGAAGCGGCGCTCACCATCGCCGAGACGGGTCACCTCGTGTTCGCGACGCTCCACACGAACTCGGCGGTGCAGAGCATCAACCGCATCATCGACGTGTTTCCACCGCACCAGCAGTCGCAGGTGCGCGCGCAACTCTCGTTCGTGCTCGAGGGCGTCTTGAGCCAGCTCCTCTTACCGCGCCACAACACGCCCGGCCGCTGCCTCGCGCTCGAGGTACTGGTTCCGAACGCCGCGATTCGAAACCTGATCCGCGAGGACAAGGTGCATCAGATCTATTCGCAGATGCTCGTCGGGCAGGCGAAGCACGGCATGCAGACGTTGAACCAATCGCTCTTCTCGCTCTATTCGCGACGCATGATCTCGCTCGAGGAGGCGATGGGCCGCTCGAACGAGGTCGAAGAGCTCCGCTCGATGATCGAAGGTCGCGCGCCGCAAGGCGGCCCGGCCGGCCAGGGCGCCGGGGCGCCGCGCTAAGAGCGGAAACGCACGGCGTCGGCCGCCGAAACATCGATCCGCGCCTCGGTACGGCGTTCGTGACGCGCCGCGTACCGCGAAACTCAAGCGAAATACTCCGGACATCTTCGGGGCGGTACCACCTCTCCACGCTGGTTGGAGCGCGGTCCCCCGCCGCGACCGACCAGCGAACCCCCGGAGAAATGTGATGCGAAAACCCTTGATTGCCCTCGTTTCATCCCTGGCGATGACCGCGGGACTGAGCTCTGCCTTCGCGCAGACGCCAGCCCCGACGACGACGCCCCCCGCGACGACGCCACCCGCCACGACCCCGGCACCCGCCGCCGAGACGCCGCCTGCCGTAGGGGGACCCGCGGCCGCTTCGCCGCCGATTGTGCCGGAACCGGGACCCGTGCCGCCCGCGGACACGACTCCACCGGAGGCCGCTCCCGCTCCTGCGCCCGAGCCCGCCGCCGAGGAAGAGTCGTTCCCGGCAGCCTGGTTCCGCATCGATTCCGACCTCGGGGGCCTGCAGCTCTGGGCAGGCGCGACGCACATGACGACCGACTCCGTCGGCATCGCGACCGACATGTACGTCAATTCGGGGACGCTCGGTGAGTTCGACATCGGTCCGACGTTCGTTGCCGGCCCCATGTACGTCACGCCGATGATCGGTCTCCAGGCGGACTGGTCGCAGTGGAAGGCCGTCTCGCTCGTGCCGCAGCTCTATGTCACGGGCGGCCCCGATCCCATCTACCTCGAGCTCTGGGTTCAGAACTACGCGAACGTCGTGTTCGCCGAAGACGCTCCGAATACGCTCTATTTCCGTTTCTTCGTCGACTACAAGCTCGGAAAGTATTTCGGCATCGGTCCGCAGATCGAAGCGCTGCTCGGCCTCAACGACGCGGCGAAGCCGAATGGCGAGACGCTACAGCTGATGCCCGTGGGTCTCAGCGTCATGCTGTCGAACTACGGCAAGAACAACGTTCTCTACATCTTCGGCGGTTACGAGACGCAAGACACGCCGGACGACAACCACCTCGCCGGCCGCTTGACCTTCGTTCACAACTTCTAGAACGCGACTTTCCCTGGCGGCGCGGGGATCGCGCTCGCGCCGCCAGGGCTATCTTTCGAGGACGCGCACGTCCCGACGGCGTGCGCGTTGTGCTATTTCGCGCGAGCTTGGCGCTTCGCTTTTCGAGGAATCGGCGAAAGTCCGCGGCAAACGGCTGCCTGGGCGCGTCGCTGTTCGCCGTTGCGGCCCACGCACAGGCGCCGGCGACGCCCGCTGCCCCTCCCACTCCTCCCCCCGCCCCCGCGTCTCCGCCGGCTGCGGCTCCCGCCCCTCCCGCCGTCCTCACGCCCGCGCCCGCTCCCTCGGATCCCGCTCCCGGTCCGGCTCCCGCTCCCGTAGTCCCCGTTCCGGTCCTGGCCCCCGCTCCGGCAACGACCGCTCTTCCGGCGCCGCTACCCGAACGCGAACAAGAGCTCCCGGCCGACGAACCGTGGCCCCCCGCCTGGTTCCGCTTCGACTCGGATCACGCAGGGCTTTCGCTGTGGGCCGGAGCAACGCACGATCTCGGAGGCGTCGGGCTCGCGACGAACGTCGTCGTCTCGAGCGGCGCGTACTCGGACCTTGCCACGGGCGATGCCGTTCCGTTTTCGCTCGCCCAGTTCGACGTGGGGCCCGCGTTCGCTTTCGTGGACGGTGCCCTCGCGCTGACGCCCATGATCGGCGTCAAGGTCGACTGGGCGCAGCGTCGCGCCGTCGCGCTCGCCGCGCCGGAGCTCTTCACCAGCATGAATCTCGGGCCCGTTTACTTCGAGTCGTGGGTGCAGTGCTTCTTCTACGGGCTCTTTTCCGCCGACGACGCGCGGCGCGACAACCTCTACACGCGCGATTTCTTGCTCTACAAGCTCGGGCGATTTTTCGCGCTCGGACCACACGTCGAGCTCACGTACCACTTCGAAAGCCGGCGACTCTCCAGCCTGCCGGTGGGAGGGGCCGCGATGGTGAACTACGGCAGAGGCGGCACGTTGCTGCTCGCCCTGGGCTACGAGACCGACGCCGATGCTCGTGCAGCCGCGGGCGGTTCGGGGGAGCGCGCGCTCGCGGGACGCTTCACGTTCATCCAGCACCTTTGACGGCGCCGGTCGCTAGATTTCCTTGATGGCCAGCGCCACGTCCGGATGCTTCGGGGCGCGGTGCGCGAGCGTGCGGAGATAATCCTTCGCGCGCTTGTCGCCGGACACGACGAGCGCGCGCAACGCAAGAACCCGCAACGCGAGCGCTGAGCCGTCCGGCGGCAGGTCGAGCTTCGCAGCGCGCGACGCGGCTTGCGCCTTGTCCGACTTTTCTTTGCCGCTGCCCTCGACGTACGTGGTGAGCCAGCCGCCGAGCGGTCCGAGGAGAGCCGGATACTTCGCGATCATGGTGCGGGCGCCCGAGAGATCGTCGACCGCCACGAGGTCGAACGTGCGCTCGATGAGGACCGCTGCCGTAACGTTCCCCTCGAGGGCGCGCGCGGACGCGTCGGCCGCTTCGGCTGCCTTGCCCTGATAGCGGCGGAGCTTCGCGAGACGCAAGAGGTGAACGGGCCGAAGGGCGTCACCCGTGCGAACACCGAGGATCGCCTCCGCGGCGGCGAGCTCCCCTTGGTCCAGCGCTGCATCGATGGCAATCAGCTCGCCCCACGGGATGCTCGGATCGCGAAGGGCGTCTCGCTCGGCGGGCGCCGGGTACTTCGTGCCGAGGAGGATGCCCGAGCCGACGGCGAGCGCCGAGAACCCGTGGGCACGAGCGCCGTCGCCGAGCACCTTGAGCGCCGCGTCGACATCGCTCGGCTCGAGCGACTCGTAGGCGGCGACGGCGCGGACGACGGCGACGTCGGCGCTCGTCGGTTCGAGCTGTTCGATGGCCTTCTGCGCTTCGTCGATGCGTCCGCCGAGCAGCGCGACGCGAGCCGCGAGCGTGCGCGCCCGTGGATAGAGGGCCGCGAAGCCGACGGCGCGGAGCGCCGCCTTGCGCGCGAGCGTTTCGTCCCCGGCCTCGATCGCGAGGAAGCCGAGGCCGGCCGCGAGCGACGGCGTGTCCGCGAGGCCGATGGCCTTGTCGAGCGACTGCGCGAGTTTGTCGCGCTCGCCCCCGTGCACGGCGCGGGCCGCCTCGACCATCGGCGGAACGGCCGCGAGCGGCGCGGGCAGCTTCGCGGCGTCGTCCGGCGAAAGGCGCGCGTCGGGCGGCGGCTCCGGGCCACGCTCCGGATCGACGACCCACGCGAGCGCGCGGAGCGCCCGAGCGCTCGGATGATCGCCGAGCTTGTTCTTGACGCTGTCGAGCACCGGCCGCGCGCGCTGTTCGCCGAACTCGAGCAGCGCCAGGCGGCCGAGCAGGATGTCGCAGGCGGCGAGCTTCGGATCGAGCGTTCGCGCCGCTTCGTAGCGCTCGATGGCGCGTAGGTCGCCGGCTCGTTCGAGCACGGCTCCGGCAGCGAGCTGGTAGTACGCGTCGCGGCCGGCTTCCTTGTCCCATTTCGGAAGCTGCGCCGCGGCGCCGGCGAGGTCGCCTTCGACGAGGAACGA
>DASUTR010000582.1:0-3637 GCA_036374535.1 Polyangiaceae bacterium | reverse complement strand
GACTTCCGCGCCGGCGGAGCCGTCCACCCCTACCACGACTTTCATCCTCACGTTGCGTTCGTTGGCCATGCAACCAGTTTGTGCATGCAACGTGCTCTTGCCCACGTGGCACCTAGCGTCGGGGCAAGTCGCAGCGGCAAGGAACGGAACGCCAATTGCTCGAATTACGGACGCGCCCCCGCGGGTCCGTGGCCGATCAGTTACGGCGCGAATTTACTGGAGGCATCCGTCATTTTTTTCGACACCAGGTGAGACTGCGGGGCTCCGCAACGCATCCGGCGAGCCCAAGCCCATAGCGCACTTCAGCGACAAGCGCGTCGCCGAAGCAGCGCGTGAACGGCTCGGTGAGATCGCGGGCGGCGTCGAACGTCCCAGGCGTTCCCGCGCAAGGATTCGCCCATCACGCACCGTTCTGAATCCTGAGTGGCGGCGCCCCGACGATTTCGATCGTCTGCGACGCTAGACCGATGTGGGCCTCGTCGAGAAGCTCGAGAATTTGCCGACTCATTGCGTCTTTGGTCCTGCGAATTTCGTGGTCTTTGACGATGAAGCGGACCGTGAGCTCGAGCCAATTGTCCGTCAGTCGGTAATAGACTCGGGGCCTCAGGTCGGCGGGCTTGAGAAGGTAGCGCCGTTGCATCTCGTCGAGAGCATCGTTTCCGAGCGCTACGATGGACACCGTGTGACGCTCCGCCACGGTCAACAGGATGGCTTCGGCTCGAGTGCGATCGGCAGAGTAGCCGATGGGCAACGTGAGCTCTTCCCAGATGTACGGAAAGTCTCGTGTATAGTTGAAGACCGGCTCGTCGAAGATTTTCGAGTTGGTCACCGTGACGAGCCGTCCCGTATACTCACGACTTCTGACCCACATCGCGGGATTGGCGCCCTGCACGGGCGGCGGTTGCCCCATCTCCATGATGGTTGTCTGCGTGAAATCGAGGGCCACTACGTCACCTCGAACTCCGCCCATGACGATGCGATCCCCGACGTTGAAGACTCGACCTCGCAGGATTACGAAGTAACCCGCGACCGCGGTCACGACCTTTTGCAACGCAAACGCGAGCCCTGCGGTGACCAGTCCGAAGCCTGTCGCTAGCCGTCCCGGATCATCGAACCAAATCGAAATCAGCCCGACGATTAAGGCGACCGCCGTGGCTAGATTGATGGTCTGGCGGATCCAGAATGCCGCGCGGTCACGGCCCGGTCGCCGGCCGAAGCGGCGAGCCGCGCGGCGCAGAAGGCCGGCCACGAGCAGCATTGTTGCGACGAAGATCAGCGTAAAGAGCAACTTCTTGGCGCTCTCGGCGTTCACTCCGACGAGTCGAATCCCCAGGATCTCGACCGCTCTCTGTTCACCGACCAAGCGAATCCAGTCGTTCATCTCACGCCTCCGCCGCTCGTTCTCGCTTCCAGACCCCGAGCGCCGTCTTCCCGGCCGCCAGAACGGGTACCGCGAGAAATGCGCCGGCCAGTCCTGCGACGATGGCGCCGGACGCCACCGCGGCGAGAATCATCAGCGGCTGAAGGTGCATCGTCTTGCCCAGAATGAACGGCTGAAGGACGTTGCCTTCGACGATCTGAATCAGAAGCGCCGCCGCTACGACGAGAAGGGCGTCCGTGGGGCCAGAATGCGCGAGCGCCACGAGCGCTGCGACGGCCCCTGCGATGATGGGCCCGGCGAACGGGATGAATGACCCGAGGAAGGTCAGAACCATGATCGGAAGGATCATGGGGATTCCGAGGATCAAAAGCGCGAGCCCCTTGAGAAGGGAATTCGCCAGCGCGATTAGCGAAAGACCGCGCAGGTACCGTCCGAGCGTTTCCCAGGCACTCGTCGCCATGTGACGGACCCGCTCCTCGCCACGATCGTTCAGGCGTCCGATGTAGCGGTCGAATAGGCGAGGCCCGTCACGCATGATGAAGAAGGAGAAGGCGAGCGTCAGCAAGATTTGAGAGCCGACGATGAACACCGCCATGGTGCCGGTGGCGACGCTCGAAGCGATGCCCGCGCCGCGTGAGGACAGCCATTTCGCCATCGAGGCAGCAATGTCCGCCGGTTGTTCGAGATTCCCGTCGAAAGGCGTCGAGCGAAATAGGGATACGAGTTGAGTGAGGCCGCGATCCACGAAGTCGCTTGCCTGTTTGACCTGAGCCGCCACACGGACGCCGAGAAAGACGAAGCCAGCCACGAGAAGTCCCAGTCCGAGCAGCAGCGCCGTCAGCGCCGCCAGCGAGCGCGGCAACAGCCGTTCGAGCCGCGTCACCACCGGTTCCAGGAGCGCTGCGATGAATAACGCGAGCACGAGCGGCAGCAGGACGATGTGAAAATAGAGAAGCGCGCGAAACCCGAAATAGACGAGGGCGCCCACGACGAGCAGGCGCCAGGATGCGTCGCCGGCCAAAACCAGCCATGCGGGGAGCCGTGCGGAAACGCCGCGCCGCTCTTGACTCGGTTCGCTGGAATTATCGTTGTCGCTGGACTGCATGAGAGCTCGTCATCACCGCATGCCCAGGCGCCGTCCCTGCGCGTCGTACGGAACGACGCGCAGCCCGAGTGTGGCGAGCGAAGGTTCGACGGCACGGCGGTCCCCGGCGACGACCACGGTGACGGGACGCCCGCAGTAGCTTTGGGCGACTGCGTTCACTTCTTGCGCGTCGACCGCGCCCACGTGTTCGGGCCACGCCGTGTACCAGCGTAGCGGGCGGTCGAACAAAGGTAGCTCGGCGAACTGTGCGGCGGTGTCCGCGGCGCGCTCGAAGCGTCCGGGGAGTCCTAAGAGCAGCCCCTCGACCGCCTCGCTTCGTTCCCTTTCGTCGATGGGGCGCTCGGTGCAGAGCCGGCGGAGCTCGTCGCGCATTGCCTCGATGCTGGGCGTCGTGACGGCCGTTTCGACGCTCGCGAACGACCCGAAGTAGCCCGCTTTCTCCCAGCGCACGAAGGTCGAGCGCGCGCCATAGGTATAGCCCTTGGACTCCCGCAGATTGAGATTCAGCCTACTGCCGAACGCTTCACCGAATGCTCGATTGAAAACCAGGGCGGGAAAGTACTCGGGCGCGTGGACCCCGCCGGCGCGTCGCGCCAGTGCGATCGCGGATTGCGGCGCGTCTGGAAAATCCACGAGCGCGATTTCGTCCTCCGAAGGTGCGTCACGAACGCGTGCGACTTGCACCCGGGCTCGGCCTCCCCAGTTCCCGAACGCGTGCTCGAGCGCGCGGCGAACCGCCTCTCGTTCCACTCCCCCGACGACCACGAAGGCGCTGTTCTCGGCAACGACGAGAGCGCGCGCATGCGTCGCGACGTGAGTGTACTGAATGCTCTCGAGGCTCGCGCGGGTGCCGTCGGTGGGATGACCTCCGTAGCCGACGCCGAAGAGCGCCGAGCGCATCGCGATGTCGCGTGCTTGGGTCGGCTCCGACTCGCCGGCGATGGCAGCTGCGATGCGCAAGGCCTTACGGCGCGAGAACTCGTCGTACCTGAGGCGGGGCCGTCGCACGATGTCCGCGAGAATTTCCACGGAGGGTTCGAGATTTTCCGCGAGAAGGTGCATTGCGAGCAGTGAACCGTCGATGTGAACTTCCGAACCGTAATCGGTGGCAAGCCGCTCGAGCTCGCGACTGAGCTCGAGCGCGTCCCGCC
>DASUTR010000581.1:0-23140 GCA_036374535.1 Polyangiaceae bacterium | reverse complement strand
GGCGGCGCGCGGGGAGCGCCCGTACGGGCCGAAGATCTCGGGAGCTTCGTCGAGCTTCGACTGCGCTCCGCTGCGCTGCGCCTTTACCCGATTTTCGGCGATTTCGAGCGGGTGGGTTGGCTCGAAGCGCTCGGTTGGGGCGGCGCCGTCGGGCCGCAAGGCGAATCGCCGTATGCGAACGCAAGGGGCCCCGTGCGAGCCGCTCGGCTCGGCCTCGAGCTCGCACCGTTCGAGCTCTTCGCCGGCCTGAAGACGGCGACGTTCGTCGAGCCCGTGCCGAACGCTCCGGCGGTCGGCGAGACGAGCTACGGCGTGTTCGCCGGCGTCGAGGCTCGGCCCTCGGAGCTCCTCTCGCTCGGCGTCGCGGGTGGGGCTTTCGAGCACGGCGTGCTCGAGGGGGCGGCACGACCCGCGCGCGCGACGACGGCGGGCGGCTCAGCGAGGCTCGTTCTCCGGCGCAAGATGGACGAGCCCCGGTCGCCGGTCGCTTTTCTCGGGCCCGGCGACGATCCATTTCGCTCGCGCGGTGACGCGCCGTCGGGCGCCTTCGCGGTCGGAATCGAAGCCGCCCATCTCGTTCAGCGCCTCGGCGACTTCGAGCGGCCCGGGGCGACGACGCTCGTGCCGGCGCGCGCTCTCGCGGTCTTCGGCGGCGTGCGCTTGGGTCCGTTCGAAGGGAGCGCCGCACTTCTCGTCCGTGAGCCCGAGTTCGTCCTGCGAAACGTGCCGGGCGTCTTTGCGGGGCAGAGCCTGCCGGCCTCTGCTCAGCGCGCGGTCGAACGAGCCCTCTTGCTCGCAAACGGGGTGGTCTTCTCCGAGGTTTTGCGCGCCGATCTCGAGACCGGACTGAAGGTTCCTTCGGCCGTGATGCTTGCGGCGCTCGACCGCTTCGGTCAGCCCGCGGGGACGACGCTCGTCGTGAACGGTCCAGGTGACCTGCTGTTCCTGCCCGTGGGCACCGTACCCGTGCCCGTCGCCGACGTGCGTGGCTCGCTCGAGGCGCGCCTCTCGGCTCTGCTCTCTGCCGTCGCGTGGGCTTCTTATCGGCGAGATTTCAACCGGACCGCGCTCGTCCCGGGGGCGGGGGACCACGTCGGGAGGGGTTTCGCGGACCCGAACCGCATTGGGTATGGCGTTGCCGCCCGTGCTGTGTGGTAGAGGGTGCCGCCAAGACCGACTTTTCGCTGCCGATACGGCAGGTTGACCGGTCGGCCCCCCGGCGTATACTCGCCGCCCCAAAAGACCAAGGACCAAAGCTTACCCATGGCTCAAGCACCCGGCGTCAAATCCGCCGTCGTCACCAAGCATCGTCTCCACGACACCGATACGGGTTCGCCCGAAGTTCAGATCGCGCTCTTGAGTCAGCGCATCGAATCGCTCGCGGATCATTTCAAGGTCCACAAGAAGGATCATCACTCGCGGCGCGGCCTGCTCATGCTCGTGGGCCAGCGGCGGCAGCTTCTCGACTATCTCAAGCGGACCAACGTGGACCGGTACCGCAAGATCGTCTTGTCGTTGAAGCTCCGTAAGTAGTTTCTCGATTTTCATCCGGAGCGGGCGGCCCTCCTTCAACTTCGGTTCGTGCTGCGCAGCGCACTTCGAGGCGGTCCGCGGCAGGCATCGAGGCTGAAGCATACGGGGCTCGTTTCCGGCGTCAGGCCGCACGCAGCGGCTCGCGCGCCCGTAGGCGCAAGGAAACCCCCATGTCATTCATCAGAGAGTCCGTCACCATCGGCGGCCGCCCACTCACGTTCGAAACCGGCAAGCTCGCGAAGCTCGCCCACGGCGCCGTGCTCGTCACGTACGGCGAGAGCGTCGTGCTCGTCACCGCCGTCTCGACCGACGAGCGCCCCGGCCTCGACTTTTTCCCGCTCACTTGTGAGTACGTCGAGAAGACGTACGCCGCCGGCAAGATCCCGGGCGGCTTCTTCAAGCGCGAAGGCCGGCTTCGCGATCCCGAGGTGCTCTCGAGCCGCCTCATGGATCGCCCGCTCCGCCCGCTCTTCCCGGACGGCTACAAGAAGGACACGCAGGTCATTGCGACCGTCCTCTCGTTCGACAAAGAGAACCCGACCGACGTGCTGGCGCTCTCCGCCGCGAGCGCCGCGCTCCACATTTCCGATATCCCGTGGGACGGCCCGATCGCGGGTATCCGCGTCGCACGCATCGACGGCGAGTTCATCGCCTTCCCCACGTTCGAGCAGAGCACCAAGGCCGACATCGACGTCGTCGTGGCGGCAACGAAGACGGCCATCGTGATGGTCGAGGGCGGCGCGGACGAGGTTTCGGAATCGGACCTCATCGACGCGCTCATGTTCGCTCATCGCGAAGCGCAGAAGATCATCGAGCTCATCGAGCGCATGCGCGCCGCCGTCGGCCGTCCGAAGCGCGCCTTCACGGCGCCGAAGCTCGACGAAGCGGTCGCGCAGCGCATTGCGTCGCTCTGCGACGCCGACTTCAAGACCGCCTGCGTCATCAAGGAGAAGCAGGCGCGCTACGATCGCTACGGCGAGATCAAGAAGGGCGTCGTCGCCAAGCTCACGGAAGAGCTCGGCGCCGAGAAATACCTGCCGATCGAGAAGCTCGTGAAGGCCGAGATCGAGGAGCGCAAGTCGGTCGTCGTCCGCACCATGGTGCTCGACGAGGGCAAGCGCATCGACGGCCGCGACACGAGGACGATTCGCCCGATCAGCTGCGAAGTCGGGATCCTACCGCGCGTGCACGGCTCGGCTTTGTTCCAGCGCGGTGAGACGCAGGCGATCGTCACGACGACGCTCGGAACGGCGAGCGACGAGCAGAAGATCGACGCGCTCACGGGCGAGTCGTGGAAGCGCTTTCTGCTCCACTACAACTTCCCGCCCTTCTCGACCGGTGAAACCAAGCCGCTCCGCGGCCCCGGGCGGCGCGAGGTCGGTCACGGTGCGCTCGCCGAGCGCGCCATCGCGCGGCTCTTGCCTCCTCCCGAGGACTTCCCGTACACGATCCGCATCGTCAGCGAGATTCTCGAGTCGAACGGCTCGAGCTCGATGGCGAGCGTCTGCGGCGGCGCGCTCTCGCTCATGGACTGCGGCGTCCCGCTCCGGCGCCCCGTGGCCGGCATCGCGATGGGTCTCATCGCCGAAGGCGAAAAGGTCGCCATTCTCTCCGACATCCTCGGCGACGAGGATCACCTCGGTGACATGGACTTCAAGGTCTGCGGGACCGAGCGCGGCGTGACGGCCATCCAGATGGACATCAAGATCGCCGGCCTCGAACGCTCGATCCTCGAGCGCGCCCTCGATCAGGCGCGCGAGGGACGCCTGCACATTCTCGGCAAGATGCTGGCGACGCTTTCGACCTCCCGCGCGGAGATCAACAGGTGGGCGCCGCGCATCACCACCATCAAGGTCAAGCCGGATCAGATCCGCATCGTCATCGGCCCCGGCGGCAAGACGATCAAGGGCATCGTCGATCAGACGGGCTGCAGCGTCGACGTCGACGACGACGGGACGGTCGCGGTCGCGAGCGCTGACTCCGACGCCGTGAAGCGTGCGATCCAGATCATCGAAGGCCTCATCGCCGAGCCCGAAGTCGGCACCATCTATCACGGCAAGGTGACGCGCATCGTCGACTTCGGCGCGTTCGTCGAGATCCTCCCGAACTCGGAAGCCCTGCTCCACGTCTCCGAATTCGCGCACGAGCGCGTCGAAAACCCCGGTGACGTGCTGAAGGAAGGCGACGAGGTCGAGGTCAAGGTCATCAGCGTCGAACGTGACGGCAAGGTCCGCCTGTCGCGTCGCGAGCTCCTCCCGTTCCCCGAGGGCGAGGAAGGTGATCGCGCGCGTGAGCGCATCCAGCGCGCGCGCGAAGCAGGCAGCGGCGGCGGGCGTGGTCCGGGCGGCGGACGCGGCGGCGGCGGCGGTCGTGATCGTGATCGCGGGCGCGGCGGACGCGACCGGGACCGCGGCGGCGATCGCCGTCCCCGAAACTGACGCGAGAGCGCAGCGAACCGGGCGAATCACGCTGACGTGTCGGCGTGGTTCGCTCGGGTTCCGAGAGAGAGCGAGCACGCCCCGGAAGCCCGGCGGATGTTCTCGGGGCTGGTCTCAGATCAATCGAAGCGATCGCCCGACGAGCACTTCGTTGTGCGAGCCCTGGCGATACCCCGCGAGATCGAGCGTCACGTAGCGGAAGCCGTGGCGTTTGCCCGCTTCGAGCGCGGCGTCGCGAACGCCCGGTTCGAGCAGTCGCGGAAGCTCGTCGAGCGCGACCTCGATGCGCGCGATCGAATCGTGGAAACGCACGCGCACCTGGCGTAGCCCGAGGGCGCGCAGTTCCGCTTCGAAGCCGCCGATGCGCGCCAAGCGTTCGGGTGTGACGCTCGTGCCGTAGGGAATGCGGCTCGAGAGACACGCCGCCGCGGGCTTGTCCCACACGTCGAGCTCGAGCAGGCGCGCGACGTCGCGCACGTCGGCCTTGCCGAGCCCGGCGTCGAGGAGCGGACTCTTCACGCCCGCGCGACGCGCTGCCTCGAGCCCCGGACGGTGGTCGCCGAGATCGTCCTTGTTCGTGCCGTTCGCGATCGCGCCGAGCCCGAGCTCGACGCGCTTCGTTTCGGCAAGGTCGTAGAGCTCGCTCTTGCAGTGAAAGCAGCGATCGGGGCCGTTCTTGGCGTAGCCCTCGCGCTCGAGCTCGTGCGACTCGACGAACACGTGACGCGCACCGAGCTCGCGCGCGATGCGTTCGGCGTCGCCGCGCTCGGACGCGGGAAGGCTCGGGCTCACCGCCGTGAGCCCTACGGCGCCGTCCCCGAGCTCTTTCTGGGCGACGGCGAGCACGAGCGCGCTGTCGATGCCGCCCGAGAAACAGACGAGCACGGAACCGAGGGAGCGCACGGTTTCGCGCAGCGAATCGAGTTTTTGTTGGGGGGTAGGGGACACGAGAAGTACTAACTCGCGAGCAGGATGGGGATCAGGGTGGGGATGAGGGGACCGTCAACGCGTCACGCGTTTTCGATCCTAGCACTCGAGAACGCGGTCGATTTTTGGGGTGGAAAGGAAGCTTGCGCAAGGTCGCGACCTTGCGTGACCAGACGGACATTGTTTGTCCCCGACAACGGCGCCGCGAGCTTGCTTCGTCTCGATCTGTCATTATGTTCAGTGGTGATGGCTCTCCCTGTCGAGCTCGCCCAATTCTCGCCGGCATTGGCAAAAGCAGGCGTCCGAGTAGGAGCGGCCATTGGGCCGGAAAGTCAAGCTCTCCCGCTCGGCATCGAAGCGCTCGACGCCCTCTTGCCGGATCAAGGGCTCCTCCGCGGCGGCGTCGTCGAGCTCGCCGTTTCCGGTCCCAGCGCGCTCGCCACGTCGCTCGCTCTCTACGCCGTTCGCGCGGCTCAGCTCGCCGAAAAAGACGCTCCGTCCGGCGCCTGGTGCGCATTCGTAGATCCGTCGTCCACGCTGTACGCTCCCGGCGTTGCCGCGCTCGGGGTCGAGCTCGAGCGCCTGCTCGTCGTTCGCCCGCCGCTCGAAGCGCTCGGCCGCACCGCGGTAAAGCTCGCCGAATCGAACGCCTTTTCACTCGTGGTCGTCGACACGCTCGGCACGCTCGGCCGCTCCGTCGACGTGTCGCTCGCCACGTGGGGTCGTATCGTCCGGCGCCTGGCCATGGCCGTCGACGGCACGCGCCGCAGCGTCCTGCTCGTCACGGACGCGAAGGAACCGCGGGCGCTGCCGCTTCCCGTCGCTCAGCGCATCGAGCTTTCTCAGCCGCGCAGCGGCAAGCTCGGCGTTCGCGTCGCCAAAGATCGCAGGGGCCGCATCACCCCAGAACGAGAGATCGCATGGCGCAACGTCGCGTAGCCGCTATTTTCCTGCCGGAGCTCTACTGCGAGCTCGTCGTCGCCGGCTCGACTGCGCGCGCCGAACCGCCTTTCGGCGTGATTCTCGCGGGTTCGCCGGAATCCAGCAGCGCGACGCCGGCGGCGACCGAGCGCCTCGTCGCCGTCAATCACGTTGCGCGGCGTTACGGCGTGCGGGCAGGGCAAAGCATCGCGGAGGCCGGCGCGCTCGTTGCCCGACTCGAGATCCATCGCGTCGCGCCTGCCGCCATCGACCGCGCGCTCGCCGCCGTAGCGGACGTGGCCTTCGCGTTCGGCGCTACCGTCGCCGTGCGAACACCCGACACCGTCTTCGTCGAGCTCGGTGGCTCGTCTCACCTCTTCGGCGGCGAAGAAGCGCTCGGCGAAGAGCTCGCCGGTCGCGTTCGGGCGCTGGGACACGGCGTGCGCATCGCCGTCGCGGACGGTCCGGAGCTCGCTCGCGCGTTCGCGTGCTGGGGCGCTCCTGCGGGCAAGGGCAAAGCCGTCCGCTGCGTTCCGAGCGAGCACACGGCCCAGGAAGCACGCACGCTCCCCGTCGTAGCTCTGCCGCTCAGCGACGAATGCCAGGGCTTTCTCGTGCGGCTCGGCGTGCTCACGTTCGGCGATCTCGCTGGGCTGCCTCGAAGCGCCGTCGGCGGGCGTCTCGAGGGCGAGGTGAGCCGCGCGCTCGATCTCGCTGCGGGCGTCGATCGGACGCCGCTCGTTCCTTATCAGCCCGCATCCGAGCTCGAGGAGCGCGTGAGCTTCGAGCACGGCGTCGCAGGCAGTGAGCCGCTCTTGTTCGCGCTTCGCGGGCTCGCATCCCGGCTCTCCGCGCGCCTTTCCGGCCGGGGTGAGGCAGCCGATGCGCTCGTGCTCACCGTTCAGCACGATCGCTCGATCGCGCGCCTGCGCGGCGTGAAACCCGAGACCAAGCTCCGATTTTCCCTCGCGACGCCGCTTCACCGCGAGGAAGACGTGCGCCGCATCGTCTTCACGCGGCTCGAACGGGTTCGCTTGCCGGCACCGTCCGTCGGGCTCGTGCTCGCGGCGCCGGTGCTCGTCTCCGCCGTTCAGCGCCAGCTCGAGCTCGGTGAAGCGCTCGCGGGCAACGCGGGAGCGTCCGACGAGCTTCCGCTCGTGCTCGCCGAGCTCCGCTCCGATCTCGGTGAAGAACGGGTGGGTATTCTGAAGACGCTCGACGCGCACCGGCTCGAAGCGCAGAGCGTGCTCGAACCGACCGAAGGCGTGATTCCAGGTAAAACCCGTGGAAAAGCTCGCCGCGCGGCTCGTTCCGCCAAGCGCTCGCGCCAACGCGAAACGCCGCTCGCCGTCCACGTCTCGGGTGCTTCCTCCGGTGAGCTCGTGGGGGGGCTCGCCGGAGGAGCGCCCGTTACTCGGCTTTTGCCCGAGCCGCTGCCGCTCGACGCGGCGTTTCGCGTGGGCGCGACGGTAGCGATCGATCACCGGCTCTACAACATCGAGCGGCTCCGCTTCGAACAGCGTCTGTACGCCGTCGAATGGTGGACGCGCGCGCCCGTGCAGCGCGACTACGTGCGCCTCTGGCTCCGCGGTCACGACGGCGTCGTCGAAGCGCTCGCCTTCGTCGATCGCGAGAGCCAGAAGCGCTACCTCCAGGCCGTCGCCGATTAGCGGGGGCCTTGCGTGCGATTTCGCCCCTCGAGGCGTATCCTTCACGCAACCGCCGGCGCCTCGGACCGACCCTCCGGGCACCATGGGAAAAGTCATGGCGAAAATCAAACTCACGAATCTCGTCGATAGCGCCAAGGCACGTCAGGGCCTCCTCCCGTCTGACCAAGTCAGAACGCTCGAAATGGAGGGTCTCGTGGACACCGGCGCCACGTCGCTCGTCATCCCGATGGAAGTAGCCGAGGCGCTCGGCCTGCCGGAAGTCGGCCGGTACCCCGTCCGCTTGGCCGACGGCAGCGTCCGCGATTTCCCCAAAGTCAGCGAGCTTCACATCGAAATTCTCGGCCGCGGCATGATTTGCGATGCGATCGCGGTTCCCGCGAAAACGCTGCTCATCGGCCAAATCCCGCTCGAGATGCTCGATCTCGTCGTGGACCCGAAATCCCGCGACCTCGCGGTGAACCCGGAGTCGCCCGACGCGCCGATGTTCGACGCGATGAGCGCCGCCTGACGTCCGCTGCGCCCGCTCCGAAACGACGCGGTAACGGCCTCGGGTGCCGAGCGCTGGGTCGAACCTCGCATTTCGCGCTATAGCGTGCGCCCCGTGCGCCCCACCATCCTTCTCTTCGACATCGACGGAACCCTGATTACGACGGGCGGCGTCGGACGGCGCGCCATCGAGCGCGCGTTCGGCGAGCTCTACGGCGAGTCGAAAGCATGCACGAGCTTTCGCTTCGACGGCATGACCGATCGCTTGATTGCGCGCAAGGGTCTCACGCTGCTCGGCGTCGAGGTCACCGAAACGGCCATCGACGCCCTCCTCGACGCGTACGTGCGGTTGCTCGAGGTCGAGGTCGCCCGCGCGGACATCTCGAAGTACCGCGTGCACGACGGCATCGCCGAAGCGCTCGATACGGCGCGTGAGCTCGGGATGGGCGTCGGGCTCGGGACGGGCAACGTGATCGCCGGGGCGCGCATCAAGCTCGGACGCGTCGGGATCTTCGAGAAATTCGCGTTCGGCGGGTTCGGCTCGGACGCCGAAGAGCGCGCCGCGCTCATTCGCCGCGGCGCCGAGCGCGGGGCCGAGCACCTCGGCGCGCCGCTCGCGGACTGCCGCGTCGTCGTCATCGGCGACACGCCGAAAGACGTCGACGCCGCGCGTGCCATCGGCGCGGAGTCGATCGGCGTAGGAACCGGGGGGTTCTCGGTGAGCGAGCTCGGCGAGCACGGCGCGACGCATGCGTTCGACTCGCTCGCGGCGCCCGGCGCGCTCGACGCGATGCTCGGCCGAAGCACGCCGCGCGGCTAGCGCGAGAGAAACTCGACGGCCCGGGCGACGACGGCGGGCTCGCGCAGGATGCGCCGATGGCCGAGCCCCTGCGTGCGGACCAGCTCGGCTGCGGGCCACGAGCCGGCGACGAGCTCTCCCGCCTGGATGGGCACTTCGCGGTCGTCCTGGTCGTGGATCACGAGCAGGGGCGCCTTCATGCCCGGACCCACGCGCGACGCGTGCACCTCCGCGAGATCGACGCCGAAACGCCGGCCGAGGCGGGCCTCGAGCTCCTCGACGGCGCGCGGGGTCAAGCCGAGCATCGTGTCGGCGTAGCTCGTGAAATCGCGAATGTCGGCGGGGGGCGCGATCATCACGAAGCGCGAGGCGAGCGGCGTCGAGCGAGACGCCCACGCCGCCGACGCGCCTCCCATCGAATGGGCGATCACGCCGTGCAGCGGCTCGAGCTCGCGGGCGGCGCGAGCGATGGAGCGCGCGAAGTGAAAGAACGACGACAGCGTGCCCGGTGAGTCGCCGTGCGCGGGTGCGTCGAAGGCTACGACGCGGAAACCGCGTTCGACGAGCGGGGGCACGAACGCGCCGAGCTGCGTGCCGCGTCCCTCCCAGCCGTGTACGAGGAGGACGCGCTCACCCGCCGTGCCCCATTCCCACGCGGCCAGAGCGCCGTCGTCGCTCGCGATCGAAAAGCGACGCGCCGTGCTCGTGAGCTCCCGCTCGCGTCGCGGTCGGTCGTGGCGGCGGGGCGTGAGGAAGAGCCGCTCGGCGGCGAAGGCGGCGGTTCGGGGAGAGACCCGCGAGAGCGCGCCGAAGCCCGCGCGCACGATTCCGAGCGCCACGGGAACCTTGTATTCGGAACGAACGGTCGTGCTTTTTTCAACGGCGGCGATGGCTGGGTCGCTCATGACAGATACTCCTCGGGGCCCGAATCGGGCGGTTCAGGCGGATCGAGACGGGCGGGCGCGGGCGAGCAGGTGCTCGATGGCGGCGCGCCAGCGCTCGTCACCGGAGCGTTGCCCCATCACCCGGGTGACCAGATGATGACCGTACGCAACCGACACGAGCTCGTGCGCGAGCTGCGCCGGATCGAGCTCGGCGCGGAAATGGCCCTCCGCGATGGCGATGCGCGCAGCCGTCGCGAGCGCGTCGAGCCAGTCCTTCTGGGTCTCGACGAGACGGTCACGCACGCTTTTCGGAAGCTTGCCGGCATTCGAAATCGAGGTGACGAACACACAGCCGCCCGGCATCGCGCGTGCGCGCGACCAGCCGAGCCAGCGCTCGACGAGAGAAAGCACGCGAGGTTCGCCCCGTGGCGCGCGCAACGCCGGTGTGACGACCTCTTCGACGAAGCGAGCCGCGGCATGATCGATGATGGCAAGCTCGAGCGCTTCCTTGCTCTGGAAGTGGGCAAAGAGTCCACTCTTGCTGAGCTTCGTTCGCTCGGCGAGCACGCCGATCGAAACGCGCTCGAGCCCGACCTCGCTCGCGAACGCGAGCGCCTCGTCGAGGATCTGGCGGCGCGTCTCGTCACCCTTGGTCACGCCCCATGATTAGCACGATCGTTCTATTTTTGAATCCTCGCGCTGCGGCAACCGAATCCGTCCGCACACGCCTCTTCGAGGAGATCTCTCAATGACGAGACTGAAGTAACCAAAATAATTGATTTAATTTTGAAGGGTTGAGACTTCTACGATGACTGATTATCCGTTCAGTCCCCGTGGCTCACTTCGTCGAGCTCCTCGCTCGCTCTGCGTTCTCGTTCTTGCGTGGAGCGTCTCATCCCGAAGAGCTCGTCGAGCGTGCCAAGGAGCTCGAGCTCGAGGCGCTCGCGCTCTGTGATCGTGACGGCCTCTATGGCTCGGCGCGCGCGCATCTCGCTGCGAAGGAGTGCGGTCAGCGGGTCATCGTGGGGGCCGAGCTCGGTGTGGACGCGAATGTGCGCCACGCGGGCTCGTGGAGGTCGCTGCGCACGCGGTCGAAGGCGGCGCCCGAGCTTCCCGCGGTGGCGCTGCTCGTCGAAAACGGCGAAGGATACTCGAATCTCTGCAAGCTCCTCACGCGCGCGCACGCCGACTTACCGAAGGGCGAAAGCGCGCTCCATCCCGCGTGGCTCGCCGAGCACGCGCGCGGCCTCTTCGCCGTGGTCCCAGCGCCCCGGCGCCCCGGCGATCCGACGACGCCGACGCCGGAGCTGCTCGGCGCCGTGCACGAGGCGTTCGGTGAGCGCGCCGCGCTCGCGGCGTACCGGCGACTCGACGCGTTCGATCGCGAGCGCCTCGTCGCGCTGCGTTCCTGGGCGGATCGCTACGCTCTGCCCATCGTCGCGAGCGCGCGCCCGCTCTTCCACGATCCTGCGCGAAAACCACTCGCCGACGTGCTCGATTGCATTCGCCTCGGCACGACGCTCGATCGAGCGGGGACGGCGCTCGAGGGCAACGCCGAAGCCTACCTCCGCTCGGAGCTTTCCATGCGCAAGCTCTTCGCCGATCACCCGGCGTGGGTCGACCGGAGCGGGGAGATCGCCTCGCACCTCACGTTTTCGCTCTCCGAGCTCCGCTACCGCTTTCCCTGCACGCTCGAGCCGGGCGAGAGCGCGGACGAGAAGCTCCGCCGCCTGACGCTCGCGGGACTCGCGGGCCGCTACCCGGGCGGTGTTCCCGACGCCGTGCTCGCACAAATCGAAAAGGAGCTCCGGCTCATCGCCGAGATCGAGGTCGCTCCCTATTTTCTTTCGACCTACGAGGTCGTCGAAATGGCGCGGCGCCGGCGCATCTTGTGTCAGGGCAGGGGAAGCGCTGCGAACAGCGCCGTCTGTTACGCCCTCGGCATCACGGCCGTCGATCCGGCGAGGACGAGCCTGCTCTTCGAGCGCTTCTTGAGCGCGGAACGCCGCGAGCCTCCGGACATCGACGTCGATTTCGAGCACGAGCGGCGCGAGGAGGTGATTCAGGAGATCTACGAGCGCTGGGGGCGCGACCGGGCCGCCATGGTGTCGGAAATCATCAGCTACCGCGGGAAGAGCGCGCTTCGCGAAGTGGGCAAGGTGTTCGGGCTCGCCCCCGATCAACTCGAGCGCTTGAGCGGTACCTTGATCCATTGGAACGGCGACGAGGCGAGCGAGAAGCGCCTCGCCGAGGTGGGATTCGACCCGAAAGATGCTCGGCTAGCACGCGTGGTCGAGCTCGCGCGCGAGCTCGAAGGGTTCCCGCGTCACCTTTCGATTCACGTGGGAGGCTTCGTGCTCTCGGCCGAGCCGCTCGTCCACGTCGCGCCCGTCGAGCCGGCGCGCATGCTCGACCGCACGGTCGTGCCCTGGGACAAGGACGATCTCGACGCGCTCGGTTTCTTCAAAATCGACGTGCTCGGGCTCGGCATGCTGACGGCGATTCGAAAGACGCTCGCCTCGATTCATGCCGATGGCGAGCTCCGCGAGCGGGCGGACGAGGAGTTCGATCCGCTCGACGTGGTGACGCGAGTGCCCGCCGAGGATCCGGCCGTCTACGACATGGTGTGCCGCGCGGACACCGTGGGCGTCTTTCAGATCGAGAGCCGGGCGCAGATGGCGATGCTGCCGCGGCTCCGGCCGAGGCGCTTTTACGACCTCGTCGTCGAGGTCGCGATCGTGCGCCCGGGGCCGATTCAGGGCGGCATGGTGCATCCGTACCTCCGCCGCCGAAACGGCGAGGAAGCGATCACGTCGCCCCATTCCGAGCTTTTGCCGATTCTCGAGCGAACGCTGGGCGTGCCGCTCTTTCAGGAACAAGTGATGCAGATCGCGATTGTCGGCGCCGGCTACACGGGTGGTGAAGCCGATCAGCTCCGCCGCGACATGGCCGCCTGGAAACGCAGCGGCAAGCTATTGCGCCATCGCGACCGTTTGCTCGAAGGCTTTTCGAAAAAGGGCATCAGCCGCGAGTTCGGCGAGGCGCTCTTCGAGCAGATCAAGGGGTTCGGCGAGTACGGCTTTCCCGAGTCCCACGCCGCTTCGTTCGCGCTGCTCGTCTACGTCTCGGCCTGGCAGAAAGCGCACTATCCGGCGCACTTCGCCTGCGCGCTCTTGAACTCGCAGCCGATGGGCTTTTACTCGCCGTCGAGCATCGTGCGCGACGCTCAGGCCCACGGCGTCACGGTCGGCGACATCGACGTCACCCGGAGCTCTTGGGACGCGACGCTCGAACCCGCGAGCGCCGGCGCGGAGACCCCTTCAGCGGACGCGCGGCGCCACCCCGAGCTCCGTCTCGGATTCCGCCTGGTCAAGGGATTCTCCGAGAAAACGGCGCTCCGCATCGAAGCCGTCCGTGCCGAACGCGCGTTCGAAGATCTCGACGATTTCCGGCGCCGAACGGCGTTACGCGCCGACGAGCTCGCGCTGCTCGCCGAAGCCGGCGCATTCGAAACGCTCGTCGCGGGACGCCGCCAGGCGCTCTTTCGCGCGCGCGCGCCTCGGGTCGGCGGGCTGTTTTCCGAGGCGCGCTACGACGAACCGGAGGTCCGATTCCCGGAGCTCCGCGCGGCCGAGACGCTCCTGCTCGATTACCGGCAAAAGGGTCTCTCGGTGAGCGATCATCCGATGTGCCATCTCCGGCATGCGCTCGCGGCGCGCGGTAGCGTCACGGCGAAGGAGCTCGCGAATATCCCGCACGGGCGGCCCGTTTCCGTCGCCGGCGTCGTCATCACGCGGCAGCAACCGGCGACGGCGAGCGGCGTCGTGTTCATCACGCTCGAAGACGAAACGGGCGTCGTCAATCTCGTGCTCTTCCGGCACGTTTTCGAGACGTACCATCTGCCCGCGCGTCACGCGGCGATCCTCTACGCCGACGGCTCCGTCGAACGAACGCCGCAAGCGATCGGAGAACGTCACGGCGTCACTCCCGTGATCCACGTCATGACCCGTCGTCTCGAGCGGCTCGACCTACCCGGTCGCGATTTCGATTCAGTCTCGCGAGATTTTCGCTGATCGGACGTAAAAAAAGTTCGGAAGCCGACCCACCGGCCGAGGCTCTTTCCCGCGTAAAATGACGGACGAAGCAAATCCGAGCCTGCCGAGGGTGCTCGTCCGTCACTAATCCCCGAGTCCGAGCGGGCTACCTTGCCGCGGAACCGAAACACGCTACCCCTACTGGTACCGATTCCAGCCGAGATTTTTGACCAATGCCGAGAACGAAAAGCCGTCCCCCGACCCACTTCTTCGCTCTTCTCATGGGAGTCGGAAGCGCCATCGCCTGCGTCTCCGGAACGAACCCCGGCGACGACGGCGACGACGGCGACGACGTGACGACCTGCGAGCCCGCCTGTCCTCCGGGCTACGGGTGCAACAAAGGCGTCTGCATTCAGACCCCGGGTAGCGGCGGCAGCGCGACGGGTGGCGCGTCGAATGGGGGCAGCTCCGGCGCTCCCACGGGCGGCGTGAGCGGCGTCGGTGGCTCGGGCCAAGGCGGAACGGGCAACGACGGCGGCATCGGCGGTACGCTGCCCACGGGTGGAAGCGCGGGCACGCCCGCAACCGGCGGTGCGTTTCCCACGGGTGGAAGCGCGGGCACGCCCGCAACGGGCGGCACGGGGGGCCAAGGCGGCACGGTTCCCACCGGGGGAACCGCAGGCGGCGGCTCGAGCGCCGGCGGCTCTGCCGGTAAAGGCGGCATGAACATGGGCGGAACCGGCGGCAAGGGCGGCTCGAGTGGGAGCGCGTCGGGTGGAACCGGCAACGTCGCGGGCGCCACGTCGTGCAACATCGGCGGCCAGCACAACGGCAACGGATCGTTTACCTGGTACCACTTCAGCCAGGGCACCCATCAAGAGAACGGCCAGTACGTGACGGCGTGCGGCTACCGAGGCTCGGCGAACGGCACCGTCGACACCGTGCAAAACATCTCGAACACGGCGCCGGCCAGTAACCAGTACTTCGTGGCGATCCCGTCCAACAGCAACACCGACTTCAATACGTCGCAGTATTGCGGCGCCTGCGTCGAGCTCACGGGCCAGAACGGTACGAAGGTCGTCGCGACCGTCATCGACTCGTGCCCCCGCACCGGACCGGTCCAAAACCCTCGCTGCGTCGACGGCCACCTCGACGTGAGCAAGACGGCGTTCGATCGACTCGGCTTCTCGCGCGGCGATCCGATGAACACCACCTGGCGTTTCGTGCCGTGCCCCGTCGGCAACATGAAGATCAACACGCGCATGAAGAGCGGCAACAACAACGAGTTCTTCGTCGAGGGCGGCATCACCGCCGTCACGTCGGTCAGCGTGAACGGCACGATGGCGACTCGCACTTCGTACGGCGCCTGGCACATCAACAGCGCGGTGCCGAGCGGCGCCATGTTGACGATCTCCGATCGCGGCGGGAGCGGCCGAGTGTCCCTGACGGTGCCGCTCAACAACGCGAGCACGTCGAACCAGGACACGGGACAGCAGTTCCAGGGCTGCCTCTAGCCCGTCACGCACGCCGGGCGCGCAACTCGCGCCGCGGCCTGGCCGATGGAGGCGCATGTCCACGGCCAAGCTCGTTCGTTCCACCGGTTTCTTTCTGATCGCCCTCGGCTGCACGGGGCTCGACCCGGGCGCGTTCGGCGCTCGGCGAGCGCCCTCCGACGAGCCCGACGTCGCCGGTTTTTCGTTCGACGCCGGTGCCGAACCGAACGCCGGGGGACGGGGCGGCTCGAGCACCGGAGCGCCTCCCGGCAGCACGCCGGCGAGCGGAGGCCGCTCCACGCCGATGGGGAGCGGCGGAGCGGACGACGGCGGCGCTGCGACGGACGAGGGCGGCACCTCGGGCGAGCACGGCGGCTCAGGAGGAGCTCGACCGGCCGCCGGCGGCGCGGGATCATCGTCAGGCGGGCGAGGCGGAACGTCGAGCGGCGGACGCGGAGGTAGCGTCACGGGCGGACGCGGGGGTGGCGCGGGCGCCGGCGGGCGAGCGGGAAACGGAGCGGGCTCGGCCGCGGGCGGAACGAGCGGAAGTGGGGGCGGACCGCCCGCCGTGCACGCGCTCTACTTCAGCGAATACGTGGAGGGCTCATCGAGCTACAAAGCGCTCGAGATCCAGGCGCGCGAAGCGAGCACGCTCTCCGGCTGCCGCCTGGTGACGTATTTCAACGGCGCGGCCAGCCCTTCGGGCATCGCGCTCGACGGTGCCCTCGCGAAGGGCGGCGTTACGACGCTTTGCTCGACCGCGCTCGCAGCGCTCGTCGGAGCGTCGTGCGCGCGAGCGACGAATCTCACGTTCAACGGCGACGACGCCGTTGCGCTCGAGTGCGGCGGCGCCATCCTCGACGTGATCGGCCAGATCGGCGTGGACCCGGGAGACGCTTGGTCGAGCGCTGCGGCGAGCACGCTGAACCAGACCCTACGCCGGCGCTGCACCGCGGCGGGAGGCGATCGGGACGGCGCCGATGCTTTCGACCCGGCGCTCGAATGGACCGCGTTTGCCGTCGATGCGTTCGACGGTCTCGGTATCGCGGAGTGTCCGGCAGACTGAGCCGCCGGCCGATCAGGCGACCTGAGCGCCCGCCGCCGCGTCCGGCGCTTCGCTTGCCCCGCGTGCGCCCTTCTGAGCGAGCGTGTCGCTGCGTGCCACCGCGTTGTCGTTGACCTTCACGCTCACGATACGCGAAACGCCGGGCTCGCCCATGGTGACGCCGTAGAGCACGTCGGACGACTGCATCGTGGCCTTGATGTGCGTGATCACGATGAACTGCGAGTGGCCCGTCATGAGCCGAATCATCTCGTTATAACGACTGACGTTCGCCTCGTCGAGCGGAGCGTCGACCTCGTCCAAGATGCAGAAGGGCGAGGGGCGGTGCTGGAAGATCGCGAAGATGAGCGACGCGGCCGTGAGCGCCTTCTCGCCGCCGCTCATGAGCTCGATGTTGCCGAGCTTCTTTCCGGGCGGCTGCGCGATGATCTCGACGCCGCTCCCCAACAAATCCTCCGAGTCCGTGAGCACGAGCTCCGCGCGACCGCCGCGGAACAGACGCGCGAACGTCTTTTTGAAGAGCGCGTTCACGGCGTCGAACGTCTCGCGGAAGCGACGGCGCGATTCCTTGTTCATGTGACGGATGGCCGTCTCGAGCTCGACGAGCGCCTTTTCGATGTCGACCTTCTGGTCGTTGAGCTCGTGGAAGCGCTTCTCGGCCTGCTCGTGCTCGGTCTTGGCGTCGAGGTTCACGGGGCCCATGCGATCGATGAGCTGCGTGAGCTCGTCGATGCGGCGCCGCTGATCGTCGTCGGGGAGGGGACGGGCATGGTAGTCGCCGACCACCCGCAGGAGGTCGAGCCCACGGAAGCGCTCACGGATCGAGCCGAGCAGGTGCTGGCGCTCGAGATCGATGCGCTGGAGCGCCATCTCGTGCTTGCGCGCCGCTTCGTCGCGCTGCTCGAGCACGTCGCGGAGCCCGCGGAGCTCGACCTCGTGCATCGAGAGCGCCTGGCGCGTTTGATCGAGACGAGCCCGGACGGCGTCGAGCGCTTCGTGGCCGAGGCGCGACGCCTCGTTCGCAAGGAGCTTCTCTTCGCGCGTACGCACCATTCCGCCGGCCGTGTCGCCGTACGCGGCGGCGGCGTCGTGGAGCTCTTGCCGCAACTTCTCGTCGCGTTCTCGAAGCTCGGCGAGAGCCGCTTCGACCCGGGACGACGACTGGCGAGCGGCACCCGCCTGCTCGCGCACCTGCGCGAGACGAACCTTGCGCTCGGTGACGAGGGCGGCTTGCGCCGCGACGCGCTCGCGCCAGCCCGTCGCCGTGGCTTCGGCCTTCGCGAGGTCGTGCTCGACGTGCTCGAGTCGCGCCTTCAAGGCGTCGAGATCCGTGCGGGAGCTGCCGTCTTGCTGGGTCGCTTCTTCGATCGAGCGGTCGATGTCGTCGAGCTCGGTCGCGAGCTTGGCGAGGCGCTGCGTGCAGCGTTCGACGTCGCTCTTGACGCGCGCGAGATCTTTCTGGGCCGTGACGTGGAGGAGCTCGCCTTCGTGAGCGAACTGGCGGGCGCGCTCGAGCGCGGTGTCGAGCTCGGCGATGCGCGCGCGAAGCGCGTTGTGCTCGGTGGAAAGCCGCATGGCGTTCGCGTCGAGGCGCGCCACCTCACCGACCAGGCGCTGCATCTCGCGCTTCTGCTCGAGCATCGTGCTCGCCACTTCGTCGCCCGCGCCGCCGCTCACGACGCCTTCGGGGCGAACGACGGTGCCGTCGAGGGCCACCGCGGTGACCCCGAGCGTCTCCGAGACGCGGAGCGCGTCGCTCACGGTTTCCGTGAGCAGCGCGTCGCCCACGAGCGCCTGGATGATTCCGGCGTCCGCGTCGGCGGCCATGAGCCGATCCGCCAGGCGGCCGACGATGCCCGGCTCCGACGGAACCGGCGGGCGCTCGGCCGAGCTCGCCGGGCATGCTGCGATGACCTGCGCGCGGCCGCGCTCGCTCGTCCGGAGATCCTCGAGCAACGCGACGCCGGCCTCACGGCTTTCGACGACCACGCACTGGAGGAGTCCGCCGAGCAGGCCGGCGACGGCGGTCGTGAGCTCTTCGGGCACCTCGATGCGGTCCGCGACGAGGCCGAGCACGCGTGAGTCGTCCTTGCCGAGCAGGGCGCGCGCTCCGGCGCCGACGCCTTCGAGACGGCGATGCAGATCTTCGAGGGCGCGCAGGCGGCTACGCGTGAGGGAAAGATCGTTCTTCGCGACGTCTACGGCGCGTTCGCTGTCGAGCAAGCCGCCGCGCAGCGTCTGCGCCTCGCGCTCGAGCGCCTCGCGCTCGGACGCCGTGATGCTCTTACCGTGCGCCGCTTCTTCGACCGAACGCTCGAGGGCCTGCTCGCGTGCCGCGGCGTCCGTGCGCTCGCCTTCGAGCGTCTCGCGCTCGGAAACCAGGCGATCGCGGCGGGCGCGGGCGTCGTTCAGGCGCTGACCGAGGCCGTCGATGCGCGCCGTTTGCGCGGCAACCTTGGCGCCGAGCTCGCCCGTTTCGCGGCGGAGCTTCAACACCTCCGCCGACGCCGCTGCCTCCTCCTGGTGGAGCACGGTGAGCGCTTCGGTTTCGCTCAGCGTGTCGGCTTCGCGAGCGCGCTCGTCCGATCCGAGCTCGTCGATGCGCGAGGCGAGCTGCGCTTGCTCGTCGGTGAGCTGCGCGTTGCGCGCCGCCATCGTTTCGAGTTCGACGTTGCCGGCCTCGAGGCGCTGGTTCAGGTGCGCGAGTCGCTCGCGAGCGCGATCGAGCTGCGACGCGAGGATGGCGACCTGATTGTCCGATTCGAATGCGACGCGCGCCGCTTCGTCCGCGGCCGCTTCGATGCCGGACGCTTCCGCTCGCGCCGCATCGAGAATGGTCTCGGCGTCGCGGAGCTTCGAGCGCGCTTCCGTGAGCGCCTGGCTCTCGACTTCGTGGCCTTCGCGCTCGACCCTCTGCACGACGGTGAGCTCGAGGAACTTGTGCGAAGCCTCGAGCAAAACGAGGTCTTCGAGCTCGCGGCGGTACTCGATGAAACGTTCGGCCTTGGCCGCTTGCCGCTTGAGCGAGGCGCGATTTTTGTCGATTTCCGAGACGATGTCGTTCACGCGCAGGAGATTCTGTCGCGTGAGATCCATCTTGCGCTCGGCGAGCTTACGGCGCTGCTTGTACTTGGTAACGCCCGCGGCTTCGTCGATGAAGAGGCGTCGATCTTCGGGACGCGCGCTCACGATCTGTCCGATGCGACCCTGCTCGACGATCGAGTACGCCTTCGTGCCGACGCCCGTACCGAGGAAGAGGTCGGTCACGTCGCGCAAGCGCACGTGGGTCTTGTTGATGAGGTACTCGCTCGTTCCGTCGCGGAAGAGGCGGCGCGTCACGGCGATTTCCGGATAGTCGCGGAACTCCGGGGGCAGCGTGCTCGCGTAGTCTTGGTTCGTGTTGTCGAAGGTGATCGTCACCTCCGCGAGACCGTGCGGTCCGCGCGACTCCGAGCCGTTGAAGAGCACGTCCTCCATGGAGCGGCCGCGCAAGTGCCGAGCGCTCTGCTCGCCGAGGCACCAGCGGATCGCGTCCACGATGTTCGACTTGCCGCAACCGTTCGGCCCGACGATGGCGACCACGTCGTGATCGAACTGGATCACGGTGCGATCGACGAACGACTTGAACCCCGCGATTTCTAGCCGCTTAATGTGCATGGAGGAGCTGGCTTCCTGATGGCTTGCGAGCGACCGAAGGCGCTCAAATGCTTATAGCAGTGACCCGGGATGCAGCCGTTGGCCCCCAGGCCGAGCCGTGACCATGAGCGTCTTGCCACGTATCGTCACGCCTTCCTATCTTGCTGAACGGATGAATACAAGCGCTTTGTGGCTCGGAAACGGGTATTCGGCTGAAGGAAGCTCGACACTGAACGCCCCTCCAGTGTATTTCGTGCCTCGTTCCACGTTGACAGCTCGCGGTTTGCGACGCATTCCCCAAGGGGCGAGATGACCTACGAGTACCTCTGCACCGCTTGCCAGCACGTCTGGGAGCAGGAGCAATCCATTAGCGAAGCGCCTTTGAAGGTGTGTCCGCAGTGCCAGAAGGAAACGGCCAAGCGCCAGGTGTCGGGCGGAGCCGGCTTCATTTTGAAAGGCGGCGGCTGGTATTCGGACCTCTACTCGAGCACGCCGAAGAAGTCCGGTGACGCGAACGCCTCGTCGGGCGACGCGAAGTCGTCGGGCGACGCAAAGTCGTCGGGCGACACGAAGTCGTCGGACGCGAAATCGTCCGGCGACGCGAAGAAGGCCGACACGCCGTCGAGCGGGGCGAGCAAAGACTCTTCGTCGAGCTCGGGCGGGTCCGGTTCGTCGGGCTCGTCCGGTTCGAAAGGCGGAGCGCACTCGCCTGCCGCCTAGGAGGAAAGCGGGATGACCGACGCGAAGGAAGTCGCCGCTCTCCGCGAGAAGATCGCGGTGCTCGATCGCGAAATCCTCGAACGCCTCGATCAGCGGGCCAAGCTCTCGAAGCGCATTCACGGCCTCGCGGAGACGGGTTCCAGCATCGACGTGAACGAAAGCGAGTGGCTGAACGCCCTCGTCGCCCAGTCGAGCGGTGAGCTGCCTCAGCAAAGCCTGCGCGCGATCTTCGGGGAGATCCGCGCCGCGGCGCGCGGGCTCGAACAGCCGGCGCGGGTCGCCTACGTCGCGCCGGACGGCGGCTTCTGCCACCGAACCGCGCTCGCGCACTTCGGCGCAGCCATGACGGGCATTTCGAGTCCTAGCGTCACCGAGGCGCTCGATGAAGTCGTGCGCGGGCGCGCCGCCTACGCCGTCTTCCCGTACGAGTCGTCCGTCGATGGGCTCATCCAGCCGTCGGTGAGCGCGCTCGCCAAGACCGAGCTCGTGCTCGTCGCCGAGCGGGTGACGCCGGCGACGTTTCACTTGATGAGCCGTGGCGTCGCCGCCGCGGACATCGAGAAGGTGTACGCCACGGCCCACGCGCACGCCGCGTGTCAGCGTTTCATCGACACCGAGCTGCCGCGCGCGAGCGTCATCGACGTGCGAGCGCCCGTCGTGGCGGCCGAACTCGCGAGCGAGGAAAGCCTGAGCGCCGCCATCGTGCCGGAAGCCACGGGACGCGCCGCGGGGCTCGAGAGCCTGCGCGAGAACGTCGCGGACGATTCGGACCTCTTGATGCGCTTCGCGATTGCGAGCGCGCGTCCGGCCATCAAGTCGGGCAACGACGTGACGTGCGTTCTGTTCAGCGTCGACGATCAGCCGGGCTCGCTGTTCGGGGTGATCAAGCACTTCGCCGAGCGCGGCGTGAACCTGAGAAAGCTTCAGTCGCGCCCCATCAGCCATTCGACGTGGGACTACGTCTTCTACGTGGAGCTCGGCGCCCACGTGACCGAGCGCGCCGTCGTGACGGCGCTCGAAGCCATCAAGCGCACGACGAAGTACCTGAAGGTGCTCGGCTCGTTCCCCATCGCCCCGTCGCAGGCCGAGGGCTCGAAGCCGAACGCCACGGGCTGAGCGCCGACCGAGGTTGACGACCAGGGGTGGGGAGAGCAAGGCTTCTGCTCGAACGCTCGTCTTTCATGGCTCCTCTCGTCATTCCGTCCATCGAATCGCTCGTCCCGTACGAGGGCGGTAAGCCCATCGAGGAGCTCGCGCGCGAGCTCGGCGTGACGAACGCGGTCAAGCTCGCCTCGAACGAGAATCCGCTCGGCCCGAGCCCGCTCGCCGTCGAGGCGGCCCGCGCCGCGCTCCTTTCGGCGAACCGTTACCCGGACGGCGCGTGCTACCGGCTCCGCGAACGCATCGCTGCGTTTCACGGCGTCACTCCGGCCGAGGTGCTTCCGGGCGCGGGCTCGAACGAGCTGCTCGATCTCGTGGTGCGCACGTTCGCGACGCCCGAGCACCACATCGTCTTCGGCGAGCCGGCGTTCGTCGTTTACCGCATCGCCGCGCTCTCGGGCGGCGTGCCGTTCACGGCCGTGCCGCTCGCGAACCTGGTGCACGATCTCCCCGCGATGGCGGCCGCGGTCACCCCGAAAACGCGTGTCCTCTTCGTCGCGAACCCGAACAATCCGACGGGCACGCACGTCGGGCGCGCGGCCGTCGAACGGCTGTTGCGCGAGGTGCCGCCGGAGGTGATCGTCGTGATGGATGAAGCGTATTTCGAGTACGCCACGGCGAGCGACTACCCCAACTCGCTCGAGCTCCGCGGCTTGCGCGAGCGGCTCATCGTCCTCCGCACCTTTTCGAAGGTCTACGGCCTCGCGGCGCTTCGCGTCGGCTACGCGATCGCCCCGGCACCGATCATCGACTACATGAACCGTATCCGCGCGCCCTTCAACGTCACGACGGTGGGCCAAGCCGCGGCGACGGCCGCGCTCGACGATCGCGCGCACGTCGCGAAAAGCGCCGCGCTCAACGCGAAAGAGAGCGCGCGGGTGTGCGCCGCGCTCGGGAAACTCGGCGTAAAAACCGCGCCCACTCAGGCGAATTTCGTGCTCGCCGACGTCGGGCGACCCGCGCGACCGGTGTACGAAGCGCTGCTCCGGCGCGGCGTCATCGTGCGGCCCTTCGCGAGCCTCCCGACGAGCCTCCGTGTCACGTTCGGGCTGCCGGAAGAAAACGATCGCTTTGTCCACGCGCTCGGTGAGGTGCTTTCGTGAGCGTGCTCTCGTTCCTTCGCGTCGCCGGGCTCGCTCTCGCGGTCGCCGCGGGCTGCGCCGCCCACGACGACGTGATCGTCAAGACGGGCGCCGACAAGAAGCTCAACGACGCGCAGATCGACGCCGAGCCCGTCGCGCTCTTGCCGGGAAGCGCGGTGGGCATCGCATACATCGACGCGAGGAAGCTCTTCGCTTCCGGCTTCGGCGCAAGGCTCGTCGCCGTGACCGAGCGGCGCATGCCGCTTCCCCCGGCGGCCGGCTTCGATCCGAAG
>DASUTR010000580.1:0-9369 GCA_036374535.1 Polyangiaceae bacterium | reverse complement strand
TCGTTCACGAGGTTCTGGACGATCCCGGTGACCTCGCTCGAAACGAGCTTCGACTTGGTCTGCGAATCGAAGCTCGCGTCGGGGTGCTTCACGTGGATGACGCAAACGACGCCTTCGCGCACGTCGTCGCCCGTGAGGCCGCCCTTCGCGTCCTTGAAGAGGTTCTTTTCCTGCCCGTAGGCGTTCAGCGCGCGCGTGAGCGCGGTCCGTAGGCCCGTGAGGTGCGTGCCGCCGTCCTTGTTGTGGACGTTGTTCGTGTAGCAGAGGATCTGATCGGCGTAGGCGTTCGTCCATTGGATCGCCAGATCCACGACGATCGGTACCTTTCCGCCCTCGGGCGTCGATTCGCTCGTGAACGCGATCACGTCCTCGTGAACGGGTTCCTTCGTGCGGCTCATGAGCGCGACGAATTCCGCGATTCCCCCCTTGTACTCGTAGGTTTCGCGGCGGGGTGTACCGCGCTCGTCGGTGAGACGCACGATGAGACCCGAGTTCAGGAACGCGAGCTCACGCAGCCGATTCGCGAGGATGTCGAAGCTGTATTCCGTCGACGTGAAGATCTGGTGATCCGGCTTGAACGTCACCTTGGTGCCGGTGCCCGTCGACTCGCCGATCGCGGCGAGCGGCGCCTTGGGCGTGCCGCGGTGGTACTCCTGGAACCAGACCTTGCCCTCGCGCTTGATCTCGAGTCGCAGCGTTTCGGAAACCGCGTTCACCGCGCTCACGCCGACGCCGTGCAGACCCGCGCTCACCTTGTAGCTCGAGTGATCGAACTTCCCGCCGGCGTGAAGCACGGTCATGACGACCTGGGCCGCGCTCACGCCGCGCTCCGGCATGATCCCGACGGGAATTCCACGGCCGTCGTCCTCGACGGTGACCGAACCGTCGAAGTGGACGGTCACATCGATCTGCGTTGCATGGCCGGCGAGGTGCTCGTCGACGCCGTTGTCCACGACCTCCCACACGAGGTGGTGAAGTGCGGAGCCGTCGTGCACGTCGCCGATGTACATGCCCGGCCGCAAGCGAACGGCCTCGAGCCCCTCGAGCACGGTGATGTTTTTCGCGTCGTAGTCGCTCGCGGGAGCTTGAGCTTCGGGGGCTGAAATCATGAGAAAGCCGAACACCTCGTATAGCTACGGAAGGCCCCTGAAGCAAGGCCGGAACCCCCAATAATTTCGCTTAGTTAGTGATGGCTTCTGGCCCGCCGGCTCACCTCCGGTTGGCGCCTCCTAGGTGGGTTTTAGAAGGGCGCCTCGGAGCAGCGAAAAGTCCGCCCGATCCGGCGCCCGGAGCTCGCTCTCGCGGAACAGATCGCGCCGTGTCGTCGTGACGAAGACCTGGCTTTCGGAGGCGCGCAGCCACTCTGCGACGGCGTGCGTCCGCTCGGGGTCGAGCTCGCTCGAGACGTCGTCGAGCAAGAGCACGGGATGTGCTCCGCGCGCCTTGCGTACGCACTCGAGCTCCGCGAACTTGAGCGCGAGGGTGATGAGCCGCTGCTGGCCCTGCGAGGCGCACTGGCGCGCCGGACGCCCGTCGACCCAAAGCTCGAGCTCGTCCCGCTGAGGGCCGTAGGTCGCCGCACCGCGCCGGAGGTCGAGCACGCGCGTTTCGAGAAGGCGCGCTCCGAACGCTGCCGAATCGGTCGTGCCGCCCGGCTGGTAGCTCGCCGTGACATTCGTCTCGGGAGCTGCGATTCGGGCGAGCGCGGGCTCGAGGCGTTCCGAAAGCGCCTGCCAAGCCCGCTCGCGCGCAAGGGCGAGGCGTGCGCCTTCCTGCGCCATGACGACCTCGACTGCGACGAGCTCCCGCGCCGCCGGACCCCGCTCCTCGAGCGCCTTTTGCCGCTCGCGAAGCGCCTTCTGATAGCGCGTGCGCGCGAGAGCACCCGGGGGATCGACGAACAGCCCGACGCGATCGAGCAGCGTGCGGCGAGGCGTCGCGCTACCGCTCACGAGCTCGAGGTCCGCGGGATGAAACGCCACGACGGGCGTCCGCGTCGCATACGCGGCAAGCGAGCTCGGATGCTTGCCGTCGATGAGCACGGCGCGCCGCGCGGCCGTGATGACGGCCCGCTGCTCGCGTCGTCCTCCGGCCTCGGTCACGCGCGCCGTCACGAGGGCCTGCTCCGAGCCAGCCTGAACGATCGGAGCGAGCCGGTCGCTGCGGAAGCTCTTGGTCGTGGCGACGAAGTAGAGCGCCTCGAGCAGGCTCGTCTTGCCCTGCCCATTGTCCCCGACGACGACGTTCAGGCGGGGGGCTGGCTCGAAATCGATGGCGTCGATGTTGCGCAGGCGCCGGACCGAGACGCGTTCGAAGCGGAGCGGGGCGAACTCGGTCAAATCCGCATCGGCATGATGACGGCGAGATAGCTCGAGTTCGGATTCGAGCTCGCCGGGCGAATCACGGCCGGATCGAGCTCACCGCCGAGCGCAATTTCGACTTCGTCGTCGACGATGGCGCGGAGCACGTCGAGAAAGTAGCGCGCGTTGAAGCCGACGGTGAGGTCGGGTCCGTCGTAGTCGACGGGAAGCTCGTCGAAACCTTCGCCGCTCTCCGGGCTTTCGCTTTCGAAGCGGAGCTTGCCCTTCGAGAGCGAGAGCTTCACGCCTCCCGTGCGATCGCTCGCGGCGACGGAAACGGCCGTGAGCGCCTCGGCCGTCGCCGTGCGCGGGACGCGGACGCGGTGCGCGTGCTCGGCCGGAATGACCTGCTGGTACGGCGGAAACTGCGCATCGAGGAGCTTCACGCTGAACTGAAACCCGGGGAGCTCGAAGAAGGCGTTCGGTCCGCTCTGGCAGATCTTGATCTCGGGCGCGCCGTCGTCTCCGGATCGCTTGCCGGCGACCTCGTCGCACAGCCGCCGGAGCTCGTTCACGCCTTTCAGCGGGATCAGGATGCTCGTGCCCTCGAGCTTACCCTTCGTGCTCGCTTCCATCTTCGAGAGCCGATGCCCGTCGGTCGTCACCATGCGCGCCCGGTCGCCGTCCCACTCGAACAGGGCGCTCGCGAGGTGCGGTCGCGTCTCGTCGCTAGAAATCGAAAAGTGCGTGGCCGAGATGAGCTGGGCGAGCGTCGCAGCTTCGAGCGACGACGTCTTCGCGCCGGATTCCGGCTGCGGCAGCGACGGAAACTCTTCGCCGGGGACGCCCTGGAGCGTGAAGCGGCGAGCCGAGCCGACGGCGCGGATCGTCGTGGTAGCGGTCGCCGTGGTGCTGATGCCGATCTCGCCGTCAGGCATGTTGCGCACGCGCTCGAGGAGGTCGCGCGCGCCGACCGCGACGCTGCCCCCCTGCTCGACCTTTGCCGGCACTTTGCCGCGCACGGCGAGGAAGAGATCGGTCGCCGCGAGACGCAGCTCGTTCGGGCCTTCCACGTCGAGCAGCACGTTGCCGAGAACGGGCATCGTGCTCTTCTTGTCGGCGACGCCCTGACAGCGGTCGAGGACGGGCAAGAGCTCGCGCTTGGGAACGATGACGTGCATCGGGCGGACGTGTAACCGCGCCGTTGCCCTGACGCCAGACTTCCTTCGAGCCTTCTCGAAAAATCTTGGGAGGCTCTCCAGGCTCGCTTCAGAGCTCCGAAATCCGATTGAGTTTAATTAATGATCTCGTCTTGGTCTTAGGGGGTGTGGAAATTGGGGATTTCTCTCTATCATCCCGGATCCATTGGAGTTTCCATCCCGGAGCCTGTGGAGACACATCCCCAGCTCACTCAGAGGGGGCGGTCGGATTTCGCCTTTCGAGGAAAGCTCGCCGACTTTTCCCGGGGTCTATCCCGAGCTCCGTCCAGAGCTTGTCCCTACGTTTCGTGGTGCCGCCGAGCGGCTGCTCGGACGCTCACGCCTTCGCGGTTTTTCGCTTCCGTTCGGGCTTCTTTTCGTCGGGAACGCCGATGCGGGCGAGGGCGTCGACGAGCGCGCGGTGAGCCCGCTCGTACGCGTTCGGACCGAGCTTGCCGGCGTTCTTGGCGTGTTCGACGAGCAGGAGCTCCCGCAGGATGAGCTCGCGGGCGCGCACGCGATCGCTCTGCACCCTCTCGGCGGACGCGACGTGCAGGTCGCCTCGAGCGGCGAGCCCGCCAAGCGCGGCAAACACGAACGCGATGCCGACCGCGACCCAGCGACCCGCGCTCGGCACGCGAAGGCCCGTCAGCGTGATCGGGATCGTCGTTATGAACGAGGGATCCCCCCGCTTCACGAGCTTCACGGACGAGAGGACTCGATCGCCGCCCTGGCTCTGACGCACCTCGGCGGGGGGGAAGCCTTCGCCGACCTCGAGATTCATTTCCGGGTTTGCCGCCGCGACGACTTGGGCCTGGGCCACGCGATCGGGCAGGCGGATCGCAAAGCTTACTTCGCGCTCGGCTGCCTTCGCGAGCTGGAAACGAAACTGGGCGCGGTGTTCGCCCGGCGGGAACGTGCCGCGTAAGGTCGCTCCGACGCCTTCGACGGCCTCGAAGCGCTTGTCGTCCATGGACTCGCCGGCAGAGAACGCCTTGAAGCCCTCGGGCAGTCTCACGAACACGTCCTTCGGCACGAAGCCCATGCGGCTCATGTTGAAGACGTGCAGGATGACGTCGCACTGAAACACGTCGTCGCGGGGTTCGATCGAGACGAACGCGCCGAAGACGACCACCTTCGACGAGTCGCTCGTCGAAGGATAAACGTGGAGCAGCACGCGCTGGCCCGCGTTGTCGCGGAGGTTGAACGGCGCCGATCCATACTCGGCTTCGCCCGAACGAACGGTTACGCGGTAGCTCTTGTCGCTCGTCGTGCCGAGCTCGGTGAATCGGACGCGGCCCTCGGCGTCCGTCTTCGCCTTCTTCTCGCTCCGTTGCTCGCCCTCGGAGATCTTCTGCGACAAGATGCCGAGCCTCACCTCGACGCCGGGGAGGGGCTTGTCGCTTTCGTCCACGATCGTCACGTCGAGCGTTCCAGCGGGGAGGTCCGGCGCCGGGGCGTTCGAGTCGGGCGTCCGCTGCCCGTGCGGGTTCGCCTGCGCGTGGGGATTTCCTGCGTGCGGGTTCGCTTGCCCGTGCGGGTTTGGCGGGGTTGGGCGGCTCGCCGAAGCGCTCGCAGAGGGGGCCTGTGCGCCGGCAGCACGCGCGAAGAGGGTGACGAAAATCAACAAAAGAACGGTGAGGCGCGTCATGGCCGATCCTCCTCGTCCGAAGCGCGCTTGCCGTTCGAAGACGGCGGTTCGGCGTCCTCGGTGCCGGCGTCGTCGGTAGCTTCCGTTTCTTGCGAGGCCTTCTCGCGCTCGAGCCGCTCGGCGCGTTCCCTGTCGCGTGCGACGCGCTCGGCGAGGATCTTCTCGGCGCGTTCCCGCGCGGGCGTGAGGCTCTCGTCGACGCGCTCGATGAGACGCTTCGCGTCTTCGCGGTAGCGCGCGGACAGTTCGCGGTAGTCGTCGTCGCTGATCTTTCCGACGCTACGCTCGTACTCGAGGTCCTTCAACGCGCGGAGCACGGCGCGCTTCTGCTCCTCTTCGGCGGATGGCTGGCCGAGCGTGAGCGCTTCCTCGAGCGTGAGCGGCGAGTCCCCGGTCAGGCTTTGAACGCTGAACCAGACGAACCCCACGACGAGCGAAAGCGCGAAAAACGCCGCCACGAGCAGGGCAAGCTCGACGCCGAGAACGACGCCCGTGACGGTCACGGCGACGATCGCGAGGAGGGGCACCGCGGCGCGGACGCCCTGGGACGGCACGGGGAGCTTCATTCTTCGTGCGGGTAGTATCAGCGCCGGGCCCGGCGGGCGAGCGACAGCACCGCCCCGAACGCGAGACCCGCGGCGACGGCTCCAAAAGCCCCGAACGGGGGCGGTCGTCCGACGTCGAAGACGCCCGCTTCGAGGCGCGGTTTCTCGACGCTGTACACGGTCGTCGGGGTCCACGCGAGCCAAACCGAGAGCATGAGCGTGGTCGCGATCCCCGCGCCCGCGCGGAAGTAAGCCCAGGCTCCGACCTCTTGCCGTTCGAAATCCGGCCACAGCGAGATCGAAGCGCCGCCGATGAGGATGAGCACGCCGATCCAGATCCACGAGACGAACGGATTCAGATGAAACTCGAACGTCGCGCGCTTGCTCTGCGGATCGACGACGCCGACGATCGTGTAGAGATCCTCGCGCAGCGTGCGATGGATGCGCACCTCCGTGGTCGGGCTTTCCGGGCGCCGGAGGTAGATGAACTTCGCGGGCGCGAGGTGATCGACGATCTTGCCGTCCTCGAACACCGTGAGCTCGGCGAAGACCATGCGCTTCGCGATGTCGGCGTTCTCTTCCGGGCTGCAGCGCGGGTTGCCGGGGCACATGCGCGCGCCCTCGTAGCGGAGCTCGTAGTTGCCGATCTTGGCGCGCTCGCCCGGCAGGAGGGCGCTCTCGGTCTCGACGCCCCAGGCGCCCCCCGTGAACCCCACGAACATGGCGCAGATCCCGACGTGCACGATGTAGCCGCCGTACCGGCGCCGGTTCTTGTCGACGAGCCGCACGAGCGCGACGAAAACGCCCTCCTTCTCGCCGCTTTTTTCTGCCGAGCGCTGGCGCGCGGCGATGCCGCGCTGGAACTCCTGCACGATGACCGCGAGGTTGAACGCGACGAGCGCGATGGCGATGCCCGGGAGCACCGACGTCATCTTCTGGATGACGACGCCGAGGAGGCCCTCGTAGATGGCGTCCTTCTCGACGATGGCCGGGTAGCCGAGCCTCGCGCCGAACGCGAGGTGGAGCACGTACATGACGACGAGCGCGGCCACGGGGATGCGGAAAGCCTTGATGAGCGCGTCTTTGCTCGTCGCGCGCCAACCGAAGAGCGGCGCGAGCCCCATGAGCAGGAAGATCGCGAGCCCGATGGGGCCCATCCAGAGGTTGAAGAAAGGCGGCCCCACCACCGCTTTCTCGCCCCAGAGCTCGGCGATCTTGGGGAACATGGTCGCCACGAGAATGAACGTCGCGCCGCCGAGGAGCGCCCAGTTGTTCGCGAGGAACATCGCCTCACGGCTCGCGACCGCTTCGATTTGAGCTTTGCTGCGGAGCTGCGGCAGCCGCCAGACGAGAAGACCGATGCTGGTCGCGGCGATGAAGGCCATGAACCAGATGAAGTACTTTCCGATGTCGCTCTGCGCGAAGCTGTGAACGGACACGATGATCCCGGCGCGCGTGAGGAACGTGCCGAAAATCGTGAGGAAAAACGTGATCATGATGAGGATCACGTTCCACACTTTCATCATGTTCCGGCGCTCCTGGATCATCGTCGAGTGCACGTACGCACCCGCGCTGAACCAGGGTAAACAGGCCGCGTTCTCGACGGGATCCCAGGCCCAATAGCCGCCCCAACCGAGCTCTTCGTACGCCCAGATCATCCCCAGGCAATTGCCGACCGAGAGAAAGAGGAACGCGAACAGCATCCACTTTCGCACCGCGACGATCCACTCGTTGTCGAGCCGTCCCGTCGCGAGCGCGGCCACGCCGAACGCGAACGGGATCGAGCAGCCGACGAAGCCTAGATAGAGCGCCGGCGGATGGATGATCATCCAGTAAGTCTGGAGCTGGGGATTCATCCCTTCGCCGTCGGGGCGCGTGCCGGCCACGTTCATTTCGAACGGGTTCGCGGCAAACAGCATCAGGATCGTGAAAAACCCCACGATCACCATGAGCGTCGCGATGACGTAGGGCTGGAGCTGGCGGTAGCGCCCCTTCATCCACGCGATGCAGCCGCTCGTGTAGAGGGAGAGCAAGAACAGCCACCAAAGGATGGAGCCGTCCTGTCCTCCCCAGAGCGCCGTGAAGAGATACGTCGTCGGCATGGCCCGGTCGCTGTAGCGAGAGACGTACCGAATGCGGAAATCGTGCGTGACGAACGCGTAGGTGAGCAGCAGGACCGCGAACAACGTGAGCGCACACGTCGCGTACGCTCCGAAGCGCGCCGACTGCAGGAGCCGAGGCTGGCCGCGACCCGCCCCGAGCGACACCGCGAACGTGTAGGCGGCGGCGACGAGGATCGCGTAGAGCACACCGGTGCCGAACTCGGGGAGCGACTGCCACATGGTGAGCGAGCCTAGCGCGGAATTCCCGCGGCGCAGCGTTTAGTCTGGCAGAAGGGGTGTTCGGCGTACTGCTTGGAACGTTCTAAGGCTGGGAGCCCGAGCCAGGATTTTGCATGGCTCCGGGAACCGATCCGGGCGACGACGCGACGACCTCGTCGGATACGACCGTTCCGACCGCCTCACCCAGGCAGACCCGCCGGATATTTCCAGGCGCCATGCGAAAAACGCGCACCGGAAGCCCGTTGTCTCGACACAGCGCGACAGCGGTCGAGTCCATCACCCCGAGATGATCCGCCAAAAAGCGATCGTAACTCACGCGCGGGAATAACTTGGCCTCCGGGTGCCTGAGAGGATCGCGATCGTAGATCCCATCGACCTTGGTGGCTTTGAGCAAGCCATCGGCGCGCACCTCCATCGCGCGGAGGGCTGCGGCGGTGTCCGTCGAGAAGAACGGATTGCCGGTGCCCGCCGCGAAGATCACGCAGTGTCCGCGTTCGAGGTGGCGAACGGCGCGCCTTCGGATGTACGGCTCGGCGACCTGCTGAATGGCGATGGCCGTCATGACGCGCGTGGGAACGCCGAGCCGCTCGAGCACGTCTTGCAGCGCGAGCGCGTTGATGACGGTGGCGAGCATCCCCATGTAATCGCTCTGCGCACGATCCATGCCTTCGCTCGCTCCGCGGAGCCCGCGAAAGATGTTGCCTCCGCCGACGACGAGTCCGATCTGCACGCCGGTCGAGTGCACTTCCCGGAGCTCTTCGGCCGTGGCCTTGATGGTCGCCGGATCGATTCCCGATCCTCCGACATTGCCGCTCAGGGCCTCGCCGCTGAGCTTGATCACGACGCGTCGAAACCTGAGGGCCGAGAGATCCACGTCGTGCGTCCTACCATGCCCCGGCGCCCCTCGACGAGGCCCCGGGCTCGTAGTATCCCCGCGGCCATGCTGCTAAGGGTCGATTGGGCAGAGGCGAGTCGCTTCCGAGCGACGATCGTGGGGGTTGCCTTCGGCATGCTGGTGGTTTCGCCCGCGTGCTCGAAAAAGAAGGACGGCGCGGCGCCCGTGGCGTCCGCGAGCGCATCGCCGGCGAAGAAGAAGCTCTCGCCCGAGATGGCGAAGAAGACGCTGGCGAAGGTCGGCGACCGCGTCATCACGCTCGGCGAGTTCGAGGCGACCCTCGAACGCATGGATCCGTTCGAGCGCATGCGTTACCAGTCGCAAGATCGACGAAAGCGCCTGCTCGACGAGATGATCGAGGTCGAGCTCCTGGCCGGCGAGGCGCGGCGCCGGGGCCTCGACAAGCTGCCGGAGACCGAGGAACGTCGCCGTCAGCT
>DASUTR010000579.1:0-2122 GCA_036374535.1 Polyangiaceae bacterium | reverse complement strand
GGCAGCGCGGGCACGAACAGCACCGGTGGGAGCGGAGGAAGCGGAGCCGGCAATCCGCTCCCGGACGACTGCCGCCGCGCGCTGCCCGAGGTCGAGTGCAACTGGCGCGCGGCGCTCGGTGCGCGCGGTCAGACCGGCTATTGCTATAAGGGCGGCTGCCACAACGCGGGGACTGCCGCCGGCAACCTCGATCTCACGACCACCCTCGACACCATGGTCGACGATCCGTTCTTCGTTGCGCGTCTCTTGAACGTTCCGGCAGCGCACCGGATCAACTGCGGGACGGACGAGTGCGTGACCGATGCTCCTGGGGGGGCGACTTGCGAAGACTGTGCGATGTGCCTGCCGCGTCACGTGCTGATCAGCACGGCGGCGCCCGGCACCGGGTGGCTGTTCGACAAGATCAACGCGTTCATCCCCGGGACGACGCTATCGACGGCGAGCATCGGCTGCGGCGACGCGATGCCGACGTACAACACGCCGGGAACGGGTAGCTACACGCAAGCCCACAAGGATTGCCTGATCCAATTCTTCACCGAGGTCGCCAAGACTCCTGGCCCGTGGCCGTGCGGTCAGTAACGCGCAGAGCGCGCGTGGTTCACTAGGGCCGCACGAGCATCACGCCCACGACGGCGTCGAGCATCGCTTCGAAGCGTTGCTTCGTGAAGCGCGAGCCGCTCGTGATCCAATCGACGTGCTCGGTCTCGTCGGTGTCGTCGTGAAAATGACCGATGATGTCGAGGTGATCGGCTTCGCCCGCCCACACGAGGTCGCCCCAGATCATGCTGAGCGTCGGCACGATGCCGTCGCTCGTGGTGTCGCTGAGCTCGTGATCGATGCCGGCGCGGAGGAGCTCCATCTGGCGGGGCGTAGGCTTGGCGTAGGGGTAGATGCGCGGCCGTTGTCCGGCGAATTGGTAGAGGGTCGAGAACATCGCGGCGGTGAGCGCCGCGTACGGCGAGCGGATGCGGCGCGCGAAGCGGAGCGAGCGCGGGGGCGGCGCGGCGGTCGCCACCGACGCGTAGCGGACGCCCTGGCGGTTCTCCGTCGCCGCGTTGAAGAGGTCCATCGCTTCGGGCATGGTCTGCACGATCGCGCCCTGGTCGCCGCGGATCTTGCCCAAAAACTGCGAAATTTCCTCGCGGCCCTCGCGATCGACGAAGCGCAAGATACCGTCCGTCACGCGGCTCACGAGCTTGAGATCGTCGCCGAAGAGCGCGTCGACGCCGCCGAGCCCGGCGAGCAGGCGCGAGAAGATGGCGAGCGACGGCTCGCCGAGCGTGAGAGAGACGACGGTGAAGAGACTGAGCGCGTAGAGCACGCGCGTGCCGGAGACGGTCGCGAAGTAGCTCGCGACGGGCGTCCCGTAGTGCGGCGTATTGATCGTGATGGCGCTCGCGACACGACCACGCCACGCGAGCAGCGGCGGCTCGACGCCGAGATTTGCCGGCGGCGACAGCACGAGGCGCACGTCGAGCCCGCCCGTCGAGTGGCCGACGAGGTGGATCGGATCGCCTTCGCCCGCAGTGCGCGCGACGGTGGTCGCGAGCACGCGCGAGCGGTACCGGAGCGACGACGTGGGCGGTGCCGGAATGTCTTCGCAGACGACGGTGAGCCCGGCGTCGGAAAAGCGACGCTCGATGCCGCGGCGGAGGTGATTGAAATAGTCGTATCCGGCGAGCTTGGCGAAGCCGAACATCCCCGGGACGAAGTAAACGCGATGTGTCACTCGCGGAACGACGCTGCGGATTGCGAGCCGAAGACGATCACTCGACCGTGACGGAGCCCGAAACTTCGAAATCGAAGCGCAGCTCGCCCCTGCCGAGCCCGGCGCTCGTGAACGGCGTCGAGCGCAGCCGGTGGAGCGAGAGCGTCGCCGTGCCCGGCGAGGGGACCGACGACGCCGGGAGCGTCCCGTGTCCCGCGTCGTCGCGGTACGCGCAGAGCGTGGAACCGGAGTCGCTCTCGAGCGATACGTAGACGAGATCGCCTGCGGCACCGGCGTTCCAGCGAAGCTCCACGGGTCGTGAGGCGCGCACCGGAGCGAGCTCGGCGAGCGCGGTGCCCATGACGGTGACGCCTTCGAGGGCGGCAGGAGCGAGAAGCTCCACGGAAATCGGCT
>DASUTR010000578.1:0-5245 GCA_036374535.1 Polyangiaceae bacterium | reverse complement strand
CGTTCGTCCTCTTCGTCAGGAACATGGTCGAGCTCGCGCGCAGCCATCGCGCGGGAGTGGCCGCCGGGCCGGCGCGCACGGGTGAGCCCATCGCCTTGCGCGTCCCCTTCGACGTGAGCGAAGTCACGATGGAGAGCTCCGACGGGACGCGCGTTACGTTCCCCGCCCGGGCCGGTATCGCCGCGACGCCCGGACCGGATCGCGCGGGCCTCTACTTCGTGAGTTGGAAGGGGCAACGCCCGGGTAGCACGCTCGTGCCCGTCAATCTGACGAGCGCCCGCGAGAGCGATCTCGGCGAGCGGCCGCTCGACCTGCCGCAGGGCCGCTCGGTGAGAGCGAGGAAGGCAGGCGAGATGAGCGATGCCGTCACCGACTGGTCGTGGCTGTTCGCGGCCGTAGCCCTGCTCGCCTTCGTGCTCGATCTTTTTTGGATCACGCGCTCTCCGAGGCGCTCCGCGCTGCGGGGCGCGCCGCCCGCTCCGCTGCGCGCGCCGGAGGTGCCGTGAGCCACGTGTGGCTCCCTGCCCTGGTTTTCCTAGCGTTCGCCGCGACGGCCGCGGCGTATCTCGTTTACCGCGCCCGGCGGCACGGACTGCTCGCGCGGCCGGTTCTCTTCGCCGCGACCCTGCTCGCGCTGGTCCCCGCGGCGCTCGCTCTCTTCGCGTGGTGGGCGCCGATAGAAATCCCGTACGTGCGGCTCGAACGGCCGTGGCTCGCGCTCCCCGTCACGGTCGCATTGCTGTGCGGCATCGCGCGGCTCGAACGCCTCTCGACCCGCCAGAGCCGCACCCGGCGCGTTCTCACCGAGCTTTTTTCGAGCCTCGCGCTCGTCGGACTCGGCCTTGCCGTGACGGGCCTCGAGCTCGGCCGACCGCTCGATCGCTTGAGTGTGCTCGTCGCAATCGATCGCAGCCGCAGCATCGACCTCGTCCCCGACGCCGAGTCGCGCATCGCGGCCGAGCTTCGCGTCGCCGAGCTCGGCATGCGGGACGACGACCGCATCGGTACGATCGCGTTCGGTACGAGCGCGGCCGTCGAGGATCCCCTGCGTCCCCGCTCGCGGCTCCCCGCGCCCCAGCGCGCCGAGGTCGGCCGTGACGGCACCGACCTCGGCGCGGCCGTGCGCCACGGGCTCGGCGAGCTGCCGTCCGACACGGCGGGGCGCATCGTGCTCCTCAGCGACGGCGTTTCGACGCGCGGCGATCCCATCGGCGCCGGGCTCGCGGCGGTGGCGGCCGGTGTTCCCGTCGATGTGGTGCCGCTCGACCAGGCCAAAGTGCCGGACGTTCGCGTCGTCTCCGTGCGCATGCCGACGCGGGCGAGCCGCGACGAGCCCGTGGAGCTTCGCGTCGTGACGAGCTCGAGCGCGCCGGCGCGCGTGGAGCTCCGTGTGCTCCGCAACGGAGAGCCCATCAAGAAGGGCATCGTCGACATCGCAGCCGGGGAAGACGTGCTCTACCTCCGCGAGATCGCGCCGGGGTCGGGCTTCCATCGTTACGACGTCGAGGTGAGCGCCGAGAACCCCGCGCTCGACCGCGCGCCCGAGGACAACTCCGGCTCCGCCTTCCTCCGCGTGCGGGGGCAGGCGACCGCGCTCGTGCTCGAGCGCGACCCGGAGCTCGCCGCCCCGCTCGTGCGAGCGCTCGAGGGCGCCGCTTTCCGCGTCGACGTGAAGGGTCCCACGGGTATTCCCGCCGACGTTCCGGGACTCATCGCGTACGACCTCGTCACGCTTTCGGACATTCCGGCCTCCGATCTCTCTCCCACCCAGCTCGCCGCGCTCGCGAGCTACGTGCGCGATCTCGGCGGCGGCCTGCTCCTTTTCGGCAGCGATCGGGCCATGGGGCCGGGGGGCTACGGCAAGACGCCCGTCGAGGAAGTGAGCCCGGTCTCGTTCGACGTAAAGCAGGAGCGCCGCCGCGCGAGCCTCGCCGAGATCATCGCGGTCGATTATTCGGGCTCGATGTCGATGCGCGTCGGCAAGCAGACCAAGCTCGAGCTCGCGAACGAGGCGGCGGTTCGCTCGTCGGAGCTGCTCGGCAGCGGTGATCGCCTGGGCGTCATGCACGTGGACACGGCCGTGCGCTGGACGGTCCCGCTCGGACCGGTGACGGATCGCGCCGCGATCGCGCGGAGCATTCGCGCAGTGGGCGTCGGGGGCGGCGGCATTTTCGTCGACCTCACGCTGAACGCAGCGTACGAGGCGCTCGAGCGCGAACGGGTGCAGCTCAAGCACCTGCTCCTGTTCTCGGACGGCGACGACGCCGAAGAGCGCGCCGGCGCTTTTCGTCTGATCGCCGCGGCGCGCGGCAAGGGCGTCACGACGAGCGTGGTCGCGCTCGGTCAGGGCTCCGACGTGGCCGACCTCGAGCAGATGAGCCGCATCGGCGGCGGGCGCTTCTACCTCATCGAGGATGCGACGCGCCTTCCCGCCGTGTTCGCGCAGGAAACCGTGCTCGCGTCGCGCAGCGCGATCAACGAGGTCACGTTCCGCCCGACCGTCGCGACGCCCGGCGCCACGCTGCGCGGCATCGACTTCGGCAACGCCCCATCGCTCACCGGCTACGTCGTCACGCTGCCGAAAGGCCGGGCGCAGGTTCATCTGACGGGCCCCGAGGGCGATCCCGTGCTCGCGTCGTGGTCGGTCGGTATCGGCCGCGCCGCCGCGTTCACGAGCGATTTCAAAGATCGCTGGGGCCTCGGCTGGACGAGCTGGGACGGCGCGACCCGGCTCTTCGGACAAGTCGCGCGCGAGCTCGCCCGCCGGCCCGACGACCCTCGCGTCCGCCTCGAGGCGGACACCGAGGGCGGCGTGTTCCGTCTTCGAGCGAACGTCGTCGACGCCCACGGCCGGCGCGAAACCTTTCGCCGCCTGCGCGCGACGATCGCGGGCCCCGACGGCTTCGCGCGCACGGTCGTGCTCGAAGCCGTCGGGAGCGGCGCCTATGCGGCGTCCGTCCCCCTCGACCGCCCGGGCGCCTACGTCGCGACCGCGCTCGACGAAGCCGGCGGAGAGCCCCTCGGCGTCGCCGGCGCCGCGCTGAGCGCGGGCGAAGAGCTCCGGCCGACCGGCACCGATCGCGCGCTCCTGCGCCGCATCGCCGAGCTCAGCGGCGGAACGGTGCGCGACACCCTCGCCGGCGTCTTCCACGACCGACCGCCGCGCCGGTTCGCCTACTCGAGCATCTCGGCGCTGCTCGCGTTGCTCTCGTCGCTCGCGCTGCTCTTCGCCGTGGGCGCGCGCCGGCTCGCCCTTCCCGAAGCACTCGCTCGCCTCCCCGCGCGAGCTCTCGAACGCAGAAAGCGTCGCCGCGAAGTCCGCGAACGCGCTGCCTCCGCCGACGCCGCCGCGCCGCGCGCGCCCGACGCCACCTCCGCACCCGCCGCTCCCGTGACGACCGGTAGCCTCGACGCGCTCCGCCAAGCCAAGGCGCGCAGCCGCAGCAGCGCCAGCGCCCCGCCGGCTCGTCCGCTCCCTCCTTCCGCCGAGCCGCGGCCTGCCCCGGCGGCGCCGAGGACCCCCTCGTTCACGCCGCCGCCTCCGAGCGGCCCGACGAGCACCCGGCCGCCACTCCCGTCCGCACGCGCGAAATCAGCCGCCGAAATCCTCCTCGAACGCCGCCGCGGCCGGCGCTGAGGGGCGTCTATTCCGGTTCCTGGAGGAACACGAAGGCGCCCTTCTTGTTGGCGGTCACGATATCGACGAGCTCGTCGCCGTTCACGTCCTCTGCGACGACCTGCGTTCCGACGCCCGACTGCTCGTCCACGAGGTGCGGCGTGAACGTCACCGCTCCACCGCTGCGCGCCGCGTCGAACCAATAAAGGCGACCCGGCGCTCCGAAATCGCCGTCTTCCGGCGCGTGAGCCCAATGGCGCTCGCCCGTGACGATGTCGAGCAAACCGTCGCCGTTCATGTCCGCGAGGGCGAGCGCGTGCGGCTCGTGCATGATGACGCCCGTTTCGGGCGCCGTGACGGGCACGATGTTGCGCTCGACGAACGCGCCTGCGTCATTTTCGAACCACGAGAGCCCGTAGCCGTGCGCTACGAGGGTCGTCACGATGTCGCCGTCGCCGTCGCCGTCCACGTCGTGCGCGATCATCTGCGCGCCGCCCGGCTGGCCGAGCGCGTGCGCGCTCTTTTCCCACAACGGGTCGCCCGCGAGCGACGCGGGAGCGCGCCACACTCCCGTTGCCTCGATGAGATCGCTCCGCCCGTCGCCGTCGACGTCGCCCACGCCCATGCCGTGGGTGAAATGGCCGTACGGCCCGAGCGGCGAGATGGCGTGAAAATCCCAGGGCTCGCGGGCGTCCGCGCCGGGGCCCGCATAGCCGTAGCGCCCGCTCTGGAGGTCCGGCTGCATTTCGATGTACACGAGCTCGGGAACGCCGTCGCCCGTGATGTCGGTGTAGTCGGGCGATTCGTTGCCGACCGAAGCGATGACGTCGTGGCGCGCCCACTCGGCGCCCGTGTCGGCGGGATTTTCGTACCAATACGCGGCTTGTCCCGGAAAGCCGACGAAGAAGATGTCGTCCCAGCCGTCACCCGAGAGATCGCGCACGAACGCGAAGAAGTTGTCGGAGTAGTTGCGTACGTTGAACACCGTCCGCGGGTAGATGGCGTGGCTCGTGCCGAAGTCGGGGCCCTCGTACCAGAACGGGCCCGCGACGACGTCGCTCGTGCCGTCGCGATCGAAGTCGCCGAACGTCGCGCCTTCGCAGAGGAAGTCCGTAGACAACACGATTTTTCGAAAGCTCGGAACGCGACCCGGTCCCGAACCGGCGCTGCCCGCCGAGCCGGCGTTGCCTGCCGAGCCGCTCACTCCCGCGCTACCCGCACTACCGGAAGCACCCGCGCGTCCGCCCTGGCTCGTGCCGGCCGAGCCTGCGCCGCCCCCCGTCGCCGAGCCGCCCCTCGACGTTCCGTCGTCGCTTTGCGACTGGCCGCACCCCGCCGCGCCGCCGAGCGTCGCGGCGACGAGCGCCGCTCTTGCCCCGAGCCACCGCGTCATGGCGTTTCGCTTACCACGCGGCGCGGGCCTCAGCACACGCGGTGCATCCAGCCGTGCGTGTCGGGCGAGAGCCCGTGCTGGATCGCGAGCAGCGACTCGCGAATGCGACCGGCGATCGGACCCGGCTCGTTCTGGTGGATCGTCCACTCTCCGCCGTCGAACTTCACCTTGCCGACGGGCGTCACGACGGCGGCGGTGCCGCAGGCGAAGACTTCCGTCAACGCGCCGCTCGCGAG
>DASUTR010000577.1:0-10231 GCA_036374535.1 Polyangiaceae bacterium | reverse complement strand
ATGCCGCTCGTGCCGCTCGTGCCGCTCGTGCCGCCCATGCCACTCCGGCCACCTGCTTCCGACCCGTTGTCCGGCTCCGGATCGCCGCTGCCACAGGCCGAAAGGCTCGAGCAGAGGCCTAGGATCCCCAGCGACCGCCGGAGCGCTCGGCGTGTGGAGGGAGCGATGTGGAAGGAGGCAAACCGGCGTGCGGAGGCGAGAAGACGCATGTGTCCGAGGTTCGACAACGGCACGGGTGCGTCGTCGAATAAGAGCAGCGCGCGGGGCGAACGCACGCGGCGACGTGCAGGCTAAGGAGCGCAGCAATGGCGCCGGCAGCGCGCCCACATGCACTCACGCGGTAGGCGCGTCCGAGCCGTGGGCACGGCCCTACTCGTCGGCATCGGGATCGGAATGGTGTCGGGCGTGTGGAGCGGCGTAGGGGACGGCGCGCTCCGCGCTCTCCCAGATCGCGCGCATGGCGGGCTTCGTCTGCTCCTCGTGCACGTGTCCGACGAGCCCCGCGCAACGCGCGACCACGGCGAAACCGCGCATGATTTCCTGGGGTACTCCGCAGTCGCCGAGGAGCGCCGCCACCGCTCCCGTCGCGTTGATCGTCACGTGCTTTCCGAACGCCTCGTCGACGGCGCGGCCGAGCGCCTCGAGGGCGCGCACGTGCGTGCCGGCGACGCCCGTCTCGCGCGCGATTTCGAGCAAGCGGAGCGAGCGCGGGTCGTCGGGCTTGTGCTGCGGGTGACCGAACCCGGGCACCGGCATGCGGGAGCTCTTGTGCTCGGCGGCAACGCGCCGCGCTTCGACGTGCACGTCCGGAGCGGCAACGAGGCGCTCGAGGAGCTTGCCCGCGCCCTCCATCGTCCCGACGAACCGATTGCCGACCGCGAGTAGGCCCGCCGCGATCGCGGGCTGAACGGCCTCGCTCGAGCTCGAATACACGAGACGTGCCGCGAGCGCGCTCGGAGTGAGGCCATGCTCGAGCAACGTGACGAGACACGCGTCGAGAACACGCGTTTCGGCGCCGGACGGCACGCGACCGAGCACCTGAAAAAACATCATCTCGGTGAAGCTCAGCTTGCCGATGAGCTCCTTGCACAGGCTCTTGCCGCGAACGAACACGTCCTCGGGCGTCGAGGTACAGATGGCGGTCGTCTGGTGCTCGGGCAGTGGTCGCATGGGTCCTCGAGTTCGGGGCGATGGCTAGGGGGTCCGAGAGCTCTCGCCGGCGAGTCGCTTCTCGAGCTCGTGACGCAGGATCTTGCCGGAAGCGCTGCGTGGAAATTCGGCCTGGTCGATGAACAGCACGTCTTTCGGCTGCTTGTAGCGAGCGAGCTCGGTCTTGCAGCGCGCGAGAAGCTCTTCTTTCGTGAGGCTCTCGTCGCGACGCGCCACGAACGCGATCGGGATCTCTCCCCACTTTTCGTCCTTCTTGCGAACGACGGCGGCTTCGGCGACGCGAGCGTCGTGAAAGAGCACGCGTTCGATCTCGGCAGGGTAGATGTTTTCCCCCCCGCTCTTGATCAAGTATTTGACGCGATCGACGAACTCGAGCGAGCCGTCGGGGTGTCGAACGAACACGTCGCCAAGATGGAACCAGCCGCCGCGGAAGACTTCGCGATTCGCTTCGTCGGCGCGAAAGTAGCCGCTGAAGAGCGTCGGACCGCGGATACAGAGCTCGCCCGGTGCGCCGTCCGGGACGTCGCGATCGTCGGAATCGACGAGGCGAATCTCGCAATAGGGACTCTGTTGCTTCGAGAGACTTGCCGGAACGTGACCTACGGGGATCGGGCTCGCCGACCCGGGCGGATTGCCGGTTTCGGTCGCGCCGAACGTGTTCGCGTACGGGGCACCGAGCAGGCGCGTGACGCGCGCGATCTCGGCGGGAGGCACGAGATCCGCCATCACCCCGCAGAGCTTCACCCCCTTCGGCTTCGTGCCGCGTCGCTCGAGCACGTCGGCGAAGGCAGCCACCATGCCGGGCATCAAGAGCAACCATCCGACGGGCTCGCGCTCGATGAGCTCGCACAGGCGGTCCGCGTCGAAGCCGTCGTGAACCACCACTTTGCCGCCCGACATGAGGGTCGAGAGGGAATAGTCGACGCCGCCCATGTGGTAGAGCGGCGACCACGCGACGAACGTGTCCGTCGCCGCGATGCCGAACTCGGCCCTGAGCACGAGGTTCCGGAAAATTTCGGCACGATGGCTGATGACCGCGGCTTTCGGAAGACCCGTCGTGCCGCTCGTGTAGAGCATGAGCAGGGGCGCTTCCCCGTCGAGCTCCGGCTCTTCGTCGAGCGGGGGCGTGCCGGCGAGCTCCGCTTCGTACTGATCGCCGAGCACGACGACCTCCGCAGCGTAGCCGCTGTCCGCGAACGCGCGTTCGAAGCGCGGCGAGACGAACACGCGATGCGGCTCCGCGAGCTCGAGGCAGCGCCGGAGCTCGGGCGTCGCGAGGCGCCAATTCTGGCAGGCCACGACCGCACCGATGCTCGCTGCCGCGAGAAACACCTCGAGGTATTCGGCGCGGTTCTCCGAAAGAATCGCGAGCCGTGAGCCGCGACCGAGCCCTCGGAGCACGAGCGCCCGCGCGAGCCGATCCACCCGTTCGCCGAGCGCCGCGTAGCTGAGCGTGCGGCCGGCACTTTCGACGGCGGGGGCGTTCGGATGGTGGCGAACGCGAGCGGCGAACAGCGACTTCACGCTGCTCGTCGCGGCACGTCGCGTGAGCGCCGCGGCGGACGCGGGAGCATCGGAGGCGGGCGGCACGTTCGGGGGCTCGCCGGGCTTCACGTATCCGACACTTAGCACGACCCCTCGTGGAACGGCGGTCCGGGGCAATCGCCCCCAGCCGCTGGCGACCATTCCGTTGTATAGACACGCTGCTGAATGAGTGAGAGCGGTCGTGGAGGGCGGGGTTGCCGGTTCCGTCGCCGGGGGTCCGCGCTCGCGCTCGGGCTGGTGTTCGGAGGCTTCGCGAGCTGCTCGCTCGACGAGAGCACTCGCAAGGATCGCTGCTTCGACGATCGCGATTGTCTGAGCGGCCGAGTGTGCGACGAGGGCGTTTGCCGTAAGAAACCGCCAGGGTCCGGGCGCGGCGGTACCTCGGGCAACTCCGGAACCGATTCTGGAGGCGGGACGTGCGGACAATCCTGCGCCGGCTGGGGCGGACACGGGGGAGAGCCCGAGAGCGGTGGTACCGGAGCAACGGCGCCCACGGGCGGCGCGGCAGGGAGCGGACCGGGTGGTGGCGGCGCGGACGGAGGCGGCGGCGCGGGAGGCAGCGGTGGATTCGGTCTCCCCGATTTCGGAAAGCCATGTAGGACCGAGGGCACGAAGGCGTGCTCCACGTCGCGACGCGACGTCGTGCTGCGTTGTGCGGAAGGCACGTGGGAGACGGACATGGTGTGCAGTCCGACGCGCCTCTGTAACGCCTCCGCGGAGTGCCAAGCGGTCGCCCCCGAGTGCATCGGTCAGCCGCTGGGAAAGTGCCTCGACGACCGCGACGGCCTTCTGGTCGATTGCTCGTCCGACCCGTTCACCCCAACCGACCGTCATTGCCCGTATGGCTGCGTCGACGGCGCTTGCCTGCCCGGCAGCGGCGACCAGCTCATCGTGCACACCGAGCTCCAAGGGTCCCAGGAAATGCAGTGGTCGGACGCGATTCCGGTGTGCTTCGCGAGCGATCCGGGCGAGGCGCTCGAGCGCATCACCCGGAGTACCGTGGAGCAGGGGTGGGCCCGCTATCTGGACGTCGACTTCACCGGCTTCGGTACGTGCACCGACGAAGACACGACGGGCGTCATCATGGAGTTTCCGCGGGGATGCCGCGGGCGGCTCGCGAGTCCGGTGACCCGCGACCGGAGCGCGGCCCCTGTTCGCGTGGGCGTTTGCGCGTCGTACTTCGACGCGGCCGGGACCACGGAGCACGAGCTCGTAGACAACGAAGCGCTGGCGCGGTTCGTCATCCGGCACCAGTTCGGCCACGTGCTGGGCCTCGGTGAAATGCAAACGAGCGCCGACGCGGTGGTGATGAAACGGACCGTCCGGGCCTCGGACGTCGACTCGACCGTGTGGTCGCACGACATCTGGCTGCTCGAAGAGGACTACGGCTACAAGCCCGAAGGCGCGATCGTCCACGTCTCGGGACGGTGTCTTACCGCGCAAGGCGATACGGTCGGGCTCGCCCCATGTGCAGGCATCGCTTCGCAGGTCTTTCGCTCGTTTCCCGATCGGATCGAGGGCGACGGAGGCAGGTGCCTCGTCGTGAACGGCTACCCTTCGAAGCCGAGCGTCGCGCTAGCCGACTGCTCGCTGAGCCCGCCGGCGAACGTTCTCGCCCAGCGGCAAAGCCAGTGGCGCGCGCCCGGGCACTGCGTGGTCCCGCGCGACACACCGGCCGCTGCTGGCGGCGTGCTCGAAACCCGGACCTGCGTGGAGCCGTTCGATGCCGCGGCGACCTTCAGCTTCGAAATCACCGGCAATGACGGTCCACTCGCGCTCGCCCGCATTCGCTACGGGTCCGCTGACCTCTGCGTTTCGGCGCCCCCGACGCTGACGGCCGCGCTGAACATCCACGCTGCCACGCTCGAGCCGTGCGACACCGGAGCCAGCGTATTCACGCTCGGACCGGGCGGGCAGATTTCGCTGCTCGTTCCCGGAACGGAGACGCGGCGCTGTCTCGAGTGGTACTCGTCGCACAGCGTCGTTCATTTTCGTGAATGCCGAAATCTTCCCTTCGTGCTGAGCGGCCCGCTCGAAACGCCGGGGGGCCTCGCACTCGCGAGCGCCGAAGACGAGCCGCTCGCGGATCTCACGGTCGTGGCGCTCGGACCCGGCGACGCTCCAGAGCTCGGTGAGATATTCGATGTTCATTTCTGAGCGAGCACAGCGCGCGCTCGGCGCACTTTCATGGGCGGTCGTCGTGCTCGTCGCGTGCGGAACCGAGCCGAGGCGCCGTGGCCCGACGGAGGGCGGCGGCGGAAACGACGACGGGGGCGAGGCAGGAGAATCCGTGGCGGGCGCGACGGGCGGAAGCGGAGGCTCGAACACCGGCAGGGGCGGGCGCGGAGCGAGCGGTGCCAGGACGGGCGGCGGAAGCGGAACGGCAACCGGAGGCGCAGGTTCCGGAGGCACGCTCGGTGCGAGCGGCGAACCGGGTGCGGGCGGCGAAGGAGGCGGGGCCGGAACCGTCGCCGTTCCGGAATGGCCGCGCGAGGGTGACCCGTGCTCGATGAATGACTTCGACGCCTGTCCGGGACCACGAGCGACGTACTGGCTCACTTGCGACGGCACGACGTGGAGGCGAGCCAACGATTGTGGAACCGAACAGCTTTGCGACCGACGCACGGGAAGGTGCGCACACGTCATGTGCGACCCCGACAACACCGAGTCCATTTGCTCGGACGGGGGGCATTCAGAGCTCTATTGCGGACCGGATAACACCGAGATTCTCGCCCGCCCCTGCGCGTTCATGTGTCGCGAGATGGTGGGCTGCGTCGAACCCGGCGACGACCAAGTGTACGTTGACCGGCCTCGCGCGGTCGAGATCAGCAGCAACTGGTGGCCCGACCCCACCATTCCGGTTTGCCTCGAGAACGCGGGAGAGTGGCGAGCGGCGGAGGTCGCGGCCGTGGGCGACGTGTTCCACGAGACGTGGGGCCGCTACTCGAGGGCCGCGCTGACGGAGCTCGAGCCGTGCACCACGAGCGCGCACGGGGTCCGGCTCGCAATCGCGGATGCGTGTCACCTCGAGCTCGCGCGTATCCCGAGCATCGGGTATCCCGCCGCCGGCGCAACGCTGCCCGTCACGTTGTGCCGGAGCTACCAGGACTCGCGGGGCATCGTGCGCGACGTCTCGCCCGCGCTCTTCGCGCACGCCATCGTGCACGTTTTCGGACACGTCCTCGGCTACCCCGACACGCCGTACTCGACGCCGAGTGGCACGATCATCATGATGCAGGCCATCGACCTTTCGGGCGTCCCAACGCTTCCGTTCGCGAGCAATCTGGACGGAAGCGGAAGGATCGGAGCCACCCAGAGGATCTACGGGATGCCCCCGAAAGGTTCACTCAGCGGACCCGCCGGCCGCTGCTTGAGCTTCGGCACGCCCTCGGGCGATCCGTTCCCGACGGCCTGCGACGGGGCGCCCGAGCGCAACTTCCGCGCGCTCGACGGACGCTTCGAGCATGTCGCGACGGGCCAGTGCTTGAAGCGCCTCGACGGCGACCGCGTCGGGCTCGGAACGTGCGCGGACGCCGAGCAGTGGGAGGCGCGGAGAGTCAATTGGCTCGCAGACGCGGGGCAATGCATGACGGCGCCCCTCTCCGGGACAACGCCTTTGATCCGCGCGCTGTGCGCGCCGGCGCGCGCCGGCGAACAGACGTTCGGCTTCGAATTCGTGGCGCCCAATCGGGTCAAGATTCGCCTGGCTCGGGACCAACGCTGCGTGCTCTGGCCGTCGGACTTCAGCCAGCGGACCACGCCGGAGCTCGGGTCGTGTGATGCCGCCAACGCCGTTTTCGAAACGAGCCGCGGGGTCTTGGAAAAGGCGGGGCGCTGTCTCTCGACGAGCAGCAGTGGCGCCCTGTTCAGGATCTGTGACGGCGGCAATACACAACGGTTCGCCCTGTCGGGGCCGCTCGAATCGACGAACGGCGCCCTGACGCTCGTTCCGAACGACGGCGGCGTCGAGCTTCGAGCTCAGCCTTTGAGCAACCCGGTCGATGACACGCAGATCTTCGACTTCTACTTCTGAGCGCGCACGAGCCATGAACTCGATTCGCTCCGGCGAGCGCACGCTCCGTCTCTGGCGCGCGTCGTGGCCGGTCCTCGCGACGCTCGCGACGCTCGTCCAGCTTTCACCCGCGGCGTGCAGCGACACCTCGGGGCAGCCGAGAACGAACGGTGGTGGGAGCGGCGCCGGCGGTACGTCCGCCGCGGGCGGCGCGGACGGACCGGGCGGCGACGCCGGCTACTCGGATCGAGGTGGTGCCGGTGCGAACGGCACCGGCGGACGGGAGACAGGGGGAACGAGCGGAGTGACCGGCGAAACGGGCGGTACGGATGCCGGCGGCACCGGCGGTGAGGGAAACGAGGCGGGCGAAGCCGGAGCGGGCGGAGGCGGACCCATGACCCATTGCGGCGACGGCTCCGTCGAAGTCGGCGAAGCGTGCGACGACGCGAACGCGAACGCAGGCGATGGCTGCAGCGAATGCGCCATCACGCCGGGTTGGGCCTGCGGCGCCATGTCCCCGTCGCGATGCAGGCCCCGAGTCGTTTCCATCGCGACGGCCGAAAGCCACACGTGCGTCGCGCTCAGCACCGGCGCCGTGGCTTGCTGGGGCCAGTCAATGAACGGTGAGACCGGCTACCCGGGCTGGCGCAACATCGGCGACGACGAAGTGCCCGCCGTCGCCGGCCTCGTCGATGTCGGCGCGCCGGTGCGACAGGTGAGCGCCGGTGAGTACGCGACGTGCGCGCTGCTCCATTCGGGCTCGGTTCGCTGCTGGGGCTACGGCGGCTACGGACAGCTCGGCTACGGAAACGGCGAAAGCATCGGCGACGGCGAAGCGCCTCGAACGGCGGGAGACGTCGACGTCGGAGGCCCCGTGCGGCAGATCGTGACGGGCCATTCGCACAGCTGCGCGCTGCTCGAGAACGGCGCCGTGCGCTGCTGGGGCTACGGGGGCCTTCTCGGCTACGAACACGGGTCCCACGTCGGCGACGACGAAACGCCCGCACAGGCGGGCGACGTGAACGTCGGCGGCCCGGTGCGCTCACTCGCGGCGGGCCGCTTTCACACCTGCGCACTGCTCGAAAGCGGCGCCGTCCGCTGCTGGGGACTCAACTCGCACGGCGCGCTCGGCTACGGCAACGAGCTCAGCGTCCGAGTACCCGCCGACGCCGGCGACGTGAACGTCGGCGACGCGATCGTCGTCGAGCTCGTCGCCGGGTCGGACCACACGTGCGCGCGGCTCACGGGCGGGCGCGTTCGATGCTGGGGCTTCGCGCAAGCGGGCATCTTGGGCTACGGCAACACCGAGCACGTCGGCGACGACGAAACGCCTGCCAGCGTGGGGGACGTGCCCGTCGGCGCGCCCGCGCTCCGTGTCACCGCCGGAGATGTCCACACCTGTGTGCTGACGACCGAAGGCGCGGTGCGGTGCTGGGGCCAAGCATGGGGCGGACAGACGGGTCACGGGAACACGACGAACATCGGCGACGACGAGCTCCCCTCCTCGGTCCGCAACGTCGAATTGGGCGGAACCGTGGAGATGCTTTCGTCGGGCGGCAATCACAACTGCGCGGTGCTGTCGGAAAGCGGCAGCCTTCGCTGCTGGGGTAGCGCGGAGTTCGGTCAGCTCGGCTACGGCAATCGGAACCCGGTCGGCGACGACGAAAGCCCCGCTTCGGCGGGGGACGTGGACTACTACTGACGCTTGCGGCAACCTCCCCGGAGCGCATGGATCCAGCACTGCTCGAAGCGTTTCGCCGCGGAGAGCGCGGAGCCCTGGAACGGGTGTACCGAGACCACGTGGACGACGTGGAGACGTTCCTTCGTTCCCGTCTCGCCCGGGCTGGTCGCCTGACGGCAGCAACTTTGGCCGATCTCGTCCAGGACGTCTTCTTGAAGGCGTTCGCAGAAAAGGCGCGAGCAAGCTACGACGGCGAGAGGGAATACCAACCCTACTTGCGCGCGCTTGCCCGCAATCTCCTCGTCGATTGGCTCCGGCGCTCGCTCCGTGAAGCGACCGAAGTGCGCGAGATCGAAGCGGTCGTCGACGCGGAGGTGGACGAACGGCAGCAGGACGAGCTTTTCGCTCCCGAGCTCGTGGCGGCGACCGTCCGTTACGTCGAGACGCTGCCCCCCGAGCTCAGGGGCGTGCTCGAGCGGCGTTTCGTCGAGGCACAACCGCAGGTCACCGCCGCACAAGCGCTTGGAATTTCGAGACAAAACCTCCGGACGCTGGAGCGAAAGCTCGTCGACGGCCTCCGGCGTGCGCTCCGAAAGGAAGTCGGCCCCGAATTGGCGGTGCCGATTCGTCAACCCAACCGCCGCTCGCTTCCGTAAATCCCATGCCCGAAGGTCCCGAAAAGAACCCCATGGACGACGACTCGCTGCACGCCCTCTTGGCCGGTGGCCGTCTATCCGGCCCGCAGCGCGACCGGATTCTCGAGCGAGTGCTCGACACGCACGCTCGTCCGCGAGCGGGGCGGCGCGTTCTCTTTACGACGCTCGCAGCGGCGCTTCCCGTCGCCGCGTTGATCGCGCTCGCCGTGCGCCCGGCGCCGGCACCACGAGAAACCGCATCCGCTGACTGGCTCGTGCCGAAGGGCGAGCCGGGCGCCGCGCTCGTGGAGGCCCATTGTCCTGGCCGTCCAACCGGCGAGTGCCGGCGTGGGGATCGTTTGATCTTCCAAATCGACGGAGCCGCCCGCGGCGGGCACTTCGCCGCGTACGCCGACTGCGCCGGTCGCGAGCGCATCTGGTATTTTCCGACTGAAACCGGGGAGCTCCCGTCCGTTCCCATCGGCGCGGTGCACTTCGTGGTGCCGCAAGCCGCGCGTGTCGGAGACGAGCACGGTGATGGTCGCTGCACGCTGCACCTGTTCTTGCTGGAGAAGCCGGCGGAGCGCAGCAGCATCGCCTCGGGCAAGGCGCGGGCCCTGTCGCAGGTCGCGTTTCCGCTGGTCGTGAGCGGTGAACCCTAAGGATGTCGCTCCGTCTCCGTTCGCCGTTCCGACTCACGCGTTCGGCGCTCGCGCTGGGGCTCGCCGTTTCTTCGTTTTCGCCCTCGGCACACGCCGCACCGGCTCGGCCGGTGTACACCATCGCGGTCGGAGTCAACACGGTCGCCGACGAGCTGAAACGGGAAGACGGCGCCCTTTCCACCCTGCGCTACGCCGACGACGACGCCCTCAAGATCTATCAATACATCGGTCGGGCCGGCCGCCGCGCGTTCTTGCTCTCGGTCCTCGACCCCGATACCCAGCGCCGTTTCCCCGGCGCCGCCCAGCATGCGAAAACTCCGAGTCTCGCGGAGCTCGAGCGCACGGTCGACGCCGTGGTGCGAGCCATGGCGCGCGATCGGGCCGCCGGCGAAGAACCGGAGCTCGTATTTTTCTTCAGCGGCCACGGCGTGCGCGACGAAATCGGCGGCGCTTCGCTGTCCCTGCTCGACGGCGCGCTCACACGCTCGTGGTTGTACGAGCGGCTCTTGTCGCGCGTCCCTGCGCG
>DASUTR010000576.1:0-3187 GCA_036374535.1 Polyangiaceae bacterium | reverse complement strand
CGGTCCGTTCATGCCGTCGAGCGGGGGTACGAGCGGTTGGCTCCCGGTCGCGAGAACCGCCAAATCGTAGCGGCGCGTGCGTCCGTCGGCGGTTTCGATCGATTTCTGCGTCGTATCGAGGCGCGTCACCCGTGCCCGCTCGACCAGGCGGATCCCGTGCGCGTCGTACCAGTCGGGCGTCTTCGTGACGATGGCGTTCGGTGCCTCGCCGGCGAGCACGCGACCGAGCAAGATGCGGTTGTACGCGCCGCCCTGCTCCTCCCCGAACACGGTGATCTCGAAATGTTCGGTCGCGCCCCGCAACGCGAGCTCGTCGAGCAGGCGGCACGTGCCCATTCCGTTGCCGATGACGGCGAGCTTGCGTTTGCTCATCCGCGCCCTTTCGCCGGCGCGGCCGGCCCGCGCACGCGTACGGCGCACACCTTGAACTCGGGCATGCGGCTCGTCGGATCGAGCGCGGGCAACGTGAGGACGTTCGCCGCCTGTTTCCCGCCCCAATGGAAGGGCGCAAACAGCGTATCTTGCCGGATGTCGCTGCTCACGGCGGCCACGAATTCGACCGCTCCGCGGCGGCTCTCGACGACGAGGCGCTCTCCCGTCGCGATACCGAGGCGCGCCGCGAGCCGAGGATGGATCTGAACGCGCGGCTCGGGCTTCGCGTCCACGAGCGCCGACACCCGCCGCGTTTGCGCGCCCGAGTTGTAGTGTTCCTTGTAGCGCCCCGTCGTAAAGTAGAGGGGATAGTCGGCGTCGGGAAGCTCCGCCGCGGGACGGTAGGACACGGCGTGAAAGAGCGCGCGCCCGTTCGGCCGGTGAAAGCGGTCCGCGAAGAGGCGCGGGGTGCCCGGATGCTCGGCGTCCGGGCACGGCCAGTAGACGCCCCGAGCCTTGCGGAGCTTTTCGTACGAGAGACCCGAATAGTCCGCGCGAGCCCCGGCCGTCGCGCGGCGGAGCTCGTCGAAAACGGCTTCGGACGAGTCGAAACGAAAGCCGGTGCCCGCGCCGAGGAGCTCCGCGAGCTCGCGCAGAATCTCGAGGTCCGTGCGGACGCCGTCGGGCGGCGGACGCACTCGCTCGCGCAGAATCACCCGGCCTTCGAGGTTCGTCAGCGTGCCTTCTTCTTCCGCCCACTGCGCCACGGGGAGCACCACGTGCGCGGCTTCGGTCGTCTCGTTTTCGAAGGCGTCGCACACGACGAGCAGGTCGAGCTCGCGCAACCGCTTCTCCACGTGCGACGCGTTCGGAGACGCCACGGCGACGTTCGACCCGAACACGAGCAGGGCGCGAACGCCGCCGGTCGGCCCGAGCGAATCGAGGAGCTCGTAGGCGCTCTTGCCCTTGCCCGGGAGCTCCGACTCCTCGAGATTCCAGAGCGCCGCGATCGCCCGGCGGTCGGCCGGATCCTCGATCGACCGGTAGCCCGGGAGCTGGTCCGCCTTCTGCCCGTGCTCGCGTCCACCCTGTCCGTTGCCCTGTCCCGTGAGGCAGCCGTAGCCGCTCGCCGGTTTCCCGACTTTACCGAGCGCGAGCATGAGATTGATGAGTGCGAGCACCGTGTCCGTGCCTTTCGACTGCTGTTCCGCGCCCCGTCCGGAGAGGACCATGGCCGTGTCGGATTCAGCGAGCAGACGCAGCGCGCGCAGCTGCTCGTCGATCGAAATTCCGGTGAGGCGCTCGACGTGTGCCGGCAAGCTCGAGAGCACGGCGCGCCGGACCGCGTCGAACCCTTCCGTGCGTTCGGCGACGTACCGCTCGTCGACGAGCCGCTCCTGAATCGCGAGGTGCAAGAGCCCGTTCGCGAGGGCGAGATCGGTGCCCGGCGTGAGGCTCAGATGTTGGGTCGCGCCGCGCGCCGTGTCCGTCGCACGCGGGTCGGCGACGATGAGATTGCCGCCGCGGCGGCGTTGTTCGAAGACCCACTGCATGATGGGCGGCATCGTTTCGGCGCAGTTCGAGCCCCACAGGAGCAGCGTGCGTGTCTCGGCGATGTCGCTCACCGGGAACGGCAGCCCCCGATCGATGCCGAACGCGCGGTTTTGCCCCGCGGCGGCCGACGCCATGCAGTAGCGGCCGTTGTAATCGATGTTCGGCGAGCGAAGCGCGACGCGCACGAACTTGCCGAGCAGGTAGGCTTTCTCGTTCGTGAGAGCGCCGCTGCCGAACGCGCCGAGAGCCGCCGAGCCGAAGCGTGCGCGGAGGTCGAGAAGGCGCTCGGCCACGAACCCGAGCGCCGTGTCCCAGCTCACCTTCGCGAGTCGCCCGTCCTTGCCGCGCAGCATCGGACTCGTGAGGCGCGCCGGATGCTCGACGAGCTCGGCCGACGTGAACCCCTTGATGCACAGCTGTCCGCGATTGACCGGAAAATCCGGATCACCTTCCACCTCGAGCTCGCCCCGCGCGGCGCCCCCGGTCGTGATGGTCATCCCGCACTGGAACGCGCAATAGGGGCAATGCGTACGGGTCGTCGTCACGATGGCGGCGCTCGGTCGCGGCGCGAAAGACGCAGCGACCATCGTCGTGAACGTCGCTCGCCGTGCGTTTCGCGAACGTGTCGGTCGTATCTTCAGACGATATTATCGTCATCGGAGACATCTGGCGGTTTACGCGCGAGAAACACGCGCCCGAATCGGTGAAACGCCGCCGAAACCGGCACGTGCTCCGCGCCGCTTTGCCTCCGTTTCGGGTGTAATTTCGTGACAGGCCGGAGCGCCGCGAGCTAGAGCGGAGCGATGCCGACGACTGCGTCCCGGCGAACGTTGCTCGCAGCGTCTCTCGCTGCCGGCGCGTTCGCGTGCAGCGCCTGTGAGCGCGGCGAACCGGTGTCTGGGCCGGTGCGCGAGGACGAGCTCGTCGTGTTCGCCGCGGCGTCGCTGCGCGAGCCGTTCTCGACCCTCGGCGCGGCGTTCGAGAAGAGCCATGCCGGCGTCGAAGTGACCTTCAACTTCGCCGGAAGCCAGGCGCTCCGCACGCAGCTCGAGCACGGGGCGGTTGCGGACGTGTTCGCCTCGGCGGACCGGCGACACATGAACGAGCTCGTCGCGGCGAGGCGGGTAAAAGCTCCCGCTCTCTTCGCTCGGAACGAGCCCGTCATGATCGTGGCCGAGGCTCTCGCCGGTACGCTCGAGGTGTTCGGCGATCTTCCGGCGGCGGGTCGCGTCGTGGTGGGCCTTCCGGAGGTGCCCATCGG
>DASUTR010000575.1:0-5270 GCA_036374535.1 Polyangiaceae bacterium | reverse complement strand
AGCGCGCGGCGTCGATGCCGAGCTCCCGGGCGTTCGCTGCGGAGGATGCGCACGGCTCGCTCCACGGCTCCGGCGCGAAAACACGTCCGTTTCTTGTACGACGACGCGTGACAAAACGCGCTAGCGTGGGACCCGCGAGCGCGATGACGAACCCTCCCGCGAGCTCCGCCACGACTTCGCACGGTGTTCCACTGCCCGCGCCGACGGATCGGCGCCGCGAGCTCAAGCTCGCGATCGCCGCCCTCGGAGTGGTGTACGGCGACATCGGGACGAGCCCCCTCTACTCCGTGCGCGAATGCTTCACGGCACCACACGGCGTCGCCGTCACGCGCATGAACGTGCTCGGCGTGCTTTCGCTCGTCTTCTGGTCGCTCATGCTGATCATTTCAGTGAAGTACTTGCTCTACGTACTTCGGGCGGACAACAAGGGCGAAGGCGGGATTCTTTCGCTCACGGCGCTCGCGAGCTCGAGCCGGCGACTGTCACGCGTCTACCCCGTGCTCATTGCGCTCGGCGCATTCGGCGCGGCGCTGCTCTGCGGCGAAGGCGTCATCACGCCGGCCATTTCGGTGCTGAGCGCCGTCGAGGGTCTCGGCATCGCCGCGCCGGCGCTCAAGCATTGGGTGATCCCGATCACGATCGTCATTCTCGTCGGGCTGTTCACGATCCAACGGCGTGGGACGGCCAGCGTCGGCGCGGTGTTCGGCCCGATCACGTTGCTCTGGTTCACGTCGCTCGCACTGCTCGGCGGTCACCAGCTCCTCCAGAACCCCGCCGTGCTCGCGAGCGTGAACCCGTACTACGCGGTGAAGTTCCTGTTCGACAACGGCCACGTCGGGCTCATCGTCCTCGGCTCCGTCTTCCTCGTCGTGACGGGCGGCGAGGCGCTTTATGCCGATCTCGGACATTTCGGCCGGCACCCCATTCGCAGCGCCTGGTTCAGCTTCGTCCTTCCGTCGCTGCTCTTGAACTACATGGGGCAGGGCGCGCTGCTGCTCGAGCATCCCGGCGCCAGGGAAAATCCCTTCTACCGCATGGTGCCTGCTTGGGGCCTGTACCCCATGGTCGTACTCTCGACCGCTGCGACCGTCATCGCGTCGCAAGCGCTCATCACGGGCGTCTACTCCCTCACCCGGCAGGCGATCATGCTGGGCCTCTTGCCGCGGCTCTCGGTCCGTCACACCTCGGCGCACGAGCGAGGGCAGATCTACGTGCCGAGCACGAACTGGATCTTGATGGTGCTTACCATCGGTCTCGTGCTCGAATTCAAGACGTCGTCGAACCTCGCTGCTGCTTACGGCATCGCGGCGACGCTCACGATGATGACGACCACGGTGCTCGCGTTCTTCCTCACGCGGTACGGCTGGGGTTGGTCGCTCGCGAAATCACTCGCCGTGACGGCGTTCTTCCTCGTGCCGGAGCTCGCCTTCGTGAGCGCGAACGTCGCCAAGATCGCGCACGGCGGCTGGTTCCCGCTCGCCCTCGGCGCGCTGATCTGCGGCACGATGCTCACGTGGAAACGGGGTCGCGAGATCCTCGCCCAACGCTTCCGCGAGCAGCTCTTACCGCTCTCGGACTTCTTCGAGCTCATCCGCGTCGAGCTCCCGACACGAGTGCCGGGGACCGCCGTCTTCATGACGGGGAGCCCGAACGGTACGCCCCCCGCGCTGCTCCAGAACATGATGCACAATCGCGTCATCCATCAGCGCATCGTGCTCATGCGCCTCGTCACCAGCGACAGCGCGCGCGTGAACGAGCTCCAGCGCTACGAGCTGGAAGAGCTCGGCGACGGCTTTTGCCGCATCACGGGCCACTACGGCTTCATGGAACAGCCCGACGTTCCGAAGCTCCTCATCGACACGGGACTCATCCCGAGCGTCGAGCACGTCACGTTCTTCCTCGGGCGCGAGAACCTGATCGTCACGGAGCACCCCGGCATGGCCAAGTGGCGCGTCGCGCTGTTCTCCTTCTTGGCCCGCAACGCTCAACCCGTGACGAAGTTCTTCAACATCCCCCCCGATCGCGTCGTCGAAATGGGCGCGCAGATCGCGCTCTGAGCACCGCGTCGCGCGGCGCCCCCCCTCCACGACGCGCAACGTCAGTCTTCGGCCGTCGTGTCGGCGCGCGCGAGCCACGCCTTTCGCGCAGCCGCGTAAGCCCGCCGAGCGAGCTGCTCGAGCTCTTCGGGGGAAATGCGCCGCGCTGCTCCGACGCGTTTCGAAATACACGCAGCCACGCGGCCGCGCGCTTCACTCAACGTTCCCGGCCACCCACCGGAAACGGGACGGCCCTCACCGTGCAGGCTGTTCGCCCAAGCGATAGCCCACGCTTCACCGGCCGCATCCACGGCACGCTCGAGCGACGAACTCGGCGCGCCGACGGGCGCTGGCTTCGGAGGTCGTTCGCGAACGAACGGCGTGCCGCGGTCGGGACCGGGCACGCCGTCGGTCGCAACCTCAGTAACGGTCGCGTCGGTCCGATCCACGACCGCCACCACCTCGCGGGCCACCGAAACCACCACCGCCGCCGCCGCCACCGCCACCGCCGCGGGGCTTGCGTTCCTCGGCCTCGTTGACGCGAAGCGCGCGCCCGTCGAGGTCGGCACCGTTCATCTCCGAGATAGCGCGCTGCGCTTCTTCGGCGTTCGACATCACGACGAAACCGAAGCCGCGCGAGCGGCCCGTTTCGCGGTCGAGAATCAGCTTTGCTTCCACGACCTCGCCGCATGCCTGAAATGCGCGGAGGAGCACGTCCTCGGTGGTGTGGAAGGCCAGGTTTCCTACGTACAATCGGTTGTTCATCTCGCACTCTCTCGTTGCGGCCCAAACACCCTCTCGGGCTATCGATCGATGCCGAGCGCCGCTGGCTCGAACTCGAGGAGCGACGAATCGTCTTTCGCCGCTGCCGTCACATTCTCGCTGCCGGAGAAACGACTTTCCGCGATCTCGAGGGGCGAGAGAGCAGGCAGGCGGTTGACCGAAAACGTGTGAGGGCCTGCTTATAGCCTCGGGCGTCTTCTCTAGCAAGCTAAACGGCCGGCCGGAATCGCGGCGTTTTAGGTCATTTCGCGCTCGCCGGCCGGCGCACGCTCGCGACCGTCCAGAAGGCACGCGACGTTCATGTCGCCCATGACGTTGATGGTCGTACGGCAGCGGTCCAAAAACCAATCCACGGTGAGAAGGAGCGCGATGTACTCCGTCGGCAGCTTCACGGCGCTGAACACGAGCGTCATCGTCACGAGGCCGGCTTCCGGGATCCCCGCCGCCCCGACGGACGCGATGACCGACGTCACGACGACGAGGAGCTGATCGACGAGCGAGAGCTCGACACCGAGCATCTGTGCGACGAAAAGCGCCGCCATCGCTTCATAGAGTGCCGTACCGTCGTTGTTGAAATTCGAACCGACGAGCGCCCCGAGACTCGCCGAACGATCGCGCAGCCCGAAAGCGCGCAGGCGCGCATAGGTGACGGGCATCGTCACCGTCGAGCTCGCGGTCGAAAACGCCATCACGAGCGCATCGCGCGTCGCTCGGACGAGTTCGAGCGGCCGCACCCAGGAGCCCAGGCGAATCCTCAAAAGGTAGTACGTCGCCTGGATGGCGAGCGCGACGAGCACGCTGACGACGAACCAACCCAGCGCGACGAACGGACGGAAACCGCTCACCCCGACGATGCTCGCCACCTTGCCGAACACGGCGAGCGGCACGAGCGCGATGATCCAACCGAGCACGACGAGAACGCACGAAAAGCCGAGCGACACGAGGTCCTCGGCCGTGCGGCGCTCGCTACCCTTGAGGCTCCGCGCCGCGACGCCGAACGCGACCGCGATCAGGACGACGCCGATCACTTTGTTTTCGACGAGCGGGCGCACGAGACTGTCGGGGACGTTGTCGAGCAGTTGCGTGAAGACGTCGCCCTGCACCGCCGGCGCGGCTTTCGGCCGGTCGAGGTGGGCCCCGGCGCCGGGGCGAATCGAGCCCGCGACGCCGAGCCCGACGAGGATCGCGGTCACCGTATTGAGCACGAGCAGGCCCGCCATGCGCAGCGCCGTGCTCCCGCGCACGTCGGCCGTCATGATGGCGCGCACGACCGCGACGAGGATCAGCACCGGCGCGAGTGCGCCGAGCACGCGGAGCACGATGCGCGCCGGCCAGTCGAGCGGCTTCGCTGCGGGGCCGAGAGCGAGCCCGGCCACGACGCCGAGTAGGAGCCCGACGAGAATGCGCGCGTAGAGCGGCAGGCGCGTCCAGAACGCAAACGGGCCGCTCGCTCGCGCGCCGTCCGGGGCGGGCTCCCCGCCACCGTTTGCTCGGATCCCGTCGCTCACTCGACCCGTGTACTACGCGTGCGTCCAAGGGAGAAATCAGCGGTCTCGACGCGCCGCCATCGAGGCTTCCCAGTTCCTGCCGTCGAAGGCCGCGGCGTTGACGCTGGCGAGATCCACACCTTCCAGGCAGCGAACGTTCACGTCGATCTTGTCGGGATCGGAACGCGGCACGTAAAAAGCGTGGATCCCGCAGTGGCTGCAGAACGTGTGCTTCGCCGTACCGGTGTTGAACGTGTACGTCGAAAGCGCATCGCCGCCCGAGACGAGCTCGAACTTGTCGGGGGCGATGATGGCGTGAACGAACCCCTTCTTCGTGCACATCGAGCAATTGCACACGACGCTCGCCTCGAGATCGACGGACGCGCGGAAGCGAACCCGCCCACAATGGCAGCCGCCTTCGTAACTCTTTTCCATACCGAGCGCAGCGTACCGCGACCGGGCGCCGCTCAGGCGCGCGCGCGGCGCTTCCGCGACCGGCGCCTGGCCGATACGGCGACGGCCACCGGCGGCGGCGTATACGACTCGCAGGCCACCTGGAGCGCTTCGACGAGCCCTGGCTCGGGTTGCGAGTGCCAGAGCGGGTGGAGCTCGCGCTGACTTTCTCCTGGCGCGAACCGCGGCTTCAGCGCCGGAAGCTGCGGCAAACCGGGAACCGAAAACACCTCGGACAAGTCCTGCGCGGGGCGCTCGTCGTCCCCGAGATCGAAGGCAAATCCAGCGGGATCGAGCATGGTCCTTCGCGAGTAACCCCGGCCGGCCCGCTCGGCCAAGATTTCGGCGACGCTAAATCGAGCCTCGAGCCGAGTGGACCCCGTCGTGGAGCATGGGCGAGTGGCACGTGCACGTTTCGCGACAACGAAAATTTCCGGGGAGCACGCGCAAGAAATGCTCGTCGCGGTGCCGAGGACTCGGACGCTTCTCGTGTGCGACCGCGGAAACCCGT
>DASUTR010000574.1:0-2635 GCA_036374535.1 Polyangiaceae bacterium | reverse complement strand
CGACGAGGGTTGCCGCGCGACGTTCGACGGATGCAGCGGCCTCGACACGATCCCGTAGCGAGCGTCATGCGAAGCGCTCACTACGCCGCGAGCGCCGCGCTGTCGGCGTGCGCGATCGTCGTCGCGACGCCGGCGGCTCGCGCCGCCGGCTACGACACGCCCATCCTCTATTCGGCCCGTCACCAGGGCATGGGCGGCACGGCGATCGCGTACGTCGACGATCCTTCGGCGACCTTTCACAATCCGGCGGGACTCTCGGGTGTGAAGGGCCTCTCGCTGCTCGGCGACTTCAGTCTGATCCTCGGGCGCGTGCAGGCCTCGCCACAGCGCAGCGTGACGAGCCTCGAGTCCGAGCCGGTCCTCGCGCCCTTCTTCCTTCTCGGGGCCGGGATCCGCGTTCATGAATGGGTCTCGGTCGGTCTCGGCGTCTTTCCCGTCGCGTCCGGGGGAGCCGAGTACCGTTACGAGATCGCGGGAAACCCCTTCGTGGATTCGACGCGTATCGTGTTTCTCGAGGCGACGCCGGCCGCGAGCTTGAACGTCCCGAAGGACGCGTGGGTACCGGGGGAGCTCGCGATCGGCGCCGGCTACCGCGTGAGCTTTCTCACGTTCGAGCGCGAACAGGGCTCGCCGAGCGACCCCCGCGTGTTGAACCTCGACATGAGCGGCAACTCGTTCGCCGGGTTTCGCGTCGGTGCGCAGTATCACCCGATTCCCGAGCTCGGCTTCGGCGCCGTCTTTCGCAATCGCATCGAGATCGAGTCGCGGGCGGACGAGGTCAGCGTGTACACGGAAACGGCCACCGACGTGACGCTGCCGTTCGTCTTGCCGGCAAAGCTCGGCTTGGGCGCCGAGCTCGATCTCACACGGGTCCGCTTTGCGCTCGATGCCGAGTACGCCTTCCAGAGTCAAAACGACCGTGTCGCGCTCGAGGGCACGCTCGACGGCGAAGACGAGTCGGTTCCGAACATTTTCGACTGGCAAAACGGCATCACGCTCCGCACGGGTGTCGAGTACCGGCTGCTCGACGGCCCGCGCCGCTACCCGCTGCGCGTCGGATACATCTTCGACTCCACCGTCGCGAACAGCGCGTACCCGAGCGCCTTCGGTACCCCGCCGGCGCCCACGCATACCGTTTCCATCGGCGGCGGCGTCGATTTCGGCGGGGTTTGGCAGGTGAACGCCGCCGTCGCGCGGCGCTTCGGCGAGACGACCATCGAAGCGTCGGATCTCGAACCCGGCTGCGCCTTTTGCAGCTACGAGGGCGACTACGCCATCACGATGACCGGATTTTACCTCGACGTCTCCGTAAACATCGACCTCTGAGTCACCCCTTCGGCGTAGGATCCCTGCGTGCCAACGAAGTACGACGCGGCCGTCGCGGAGCTCTATCAGGCGCCGCTGGAACGCTTCGTCGCAGAGAGGAAACGGCTCGCAGGCGAGCTCGAAGCCTCCGGCGACAAGGCCGGCGCCGCTCGGCTCGCGAAGACGACGCGGCCGCCCGTCTCGGCGTGGGCCGTGAACCAACTCTGGTGGCAAGAGCGGAAGGCCTTCGGCGAGCTCTTCTCGACGGCGGAGCGCCTGCGCGACGTCGACGCCGACGCCGACGCGACGGCAGCGCATCGCGACGCCATCTCGGCGCTGCGCTCGCGAGCCACGAAGATTCTGCGCGATGCCGGCAAAGCCGCGAGCGAGGCCACGCTCCGGCGCATAACATCGACGCTGACGGCTCTCGCCGCGACGGGAAACTTCGATCCGGAACCGCCGGGCGCGCTTTCCGGCGATCGCGATCCGCCCGGCTTCGACGTTCAGGGACTCACGGGCTTCGGATCGGGTCGCCGAGCGACGGGAAAAGCGGCCGAACCGAACGGGAAACGAAAGCACGCAGACGTTGCCGCGACGAAAGGCCACGACCGGGCGTCGGAAATCGCCGAACGGCGCCGCCTCGAGCGCGAGCGCGCCGAACGAAAGGCCGAACGGGAGCGGCTCGAGCGGAAGCTCCGAATCGCCCAGAGCGCGCTCGAGGCTCGGCGCGAAGAGCTATCTCGCCTCAAGGAGAAGATCGGCGAAACCACGGACGCCGTCGCCGAAGCGAAGCGCGTCGTGCGGGAGCTCGAGCGCGAGCTCGAAAAGCAGAGCTAGGGTCGCGACCCCCAACGCTTGACCGGGCGCTGAAAGTCCGGAGATGATTGGCGCGATGCAGGGCGGAGCGGCAGAGCCCGGCGCGCTTGGAACGCACGAACCCCGCGCCGCTCTGCGCCTCGTGCGGGCATCTCGCGCCGGCGCTTGGACGCTCGTCGCCGTCGGCGCCGTCGTGCTCGGCGGCTGGCTGTTCGACCTCTCCTTCCTGACCCGCCTTGCGCCGACGCTCGCATCGATGAAGGCGAACACGGCGATCGTCTTCGTACTGCTCGGCTTCTCGCTCGAACGCCACCATGCTGGAGCCGACCCGCGGCTCGTACGCGGGCTTTCGGCGTGCGCGCTCCTCATCGGCGCGCTCTCGCTCGGCGAAGCCGCGCTCGGCTGGAACCTCGGGATCGACGAACTCCTGTTTCGCGATGAAACGGTCGCGCCGCCCGGTCGCCCGGGGCTGATGGCGACGAACACCGCCGTGGCCGTCATTCTGCTCGCGCTC
>DASUTR010000573.1:0-4011 GCA_036374535.1 Polyangiaceae bacterium | reverse complement strand
CGTAGAGCAGGCCGGAGCGTGGAAGGAAACGCCAGCGTCCCCTCGTGAGGACGGAATGCTGGACGTTGTTGAGATCCGTGTAGATGTCGTCTTCGAAGTAGTTGTAGGCGCCCTCGTAGCCGAGGCGCCAATCGAAGAGCCCGCCGCCCGGACGCCAGCTGACACCGACGCCGCCACGGGCCGTTCCGCGGTCGAATGCCGCGTCCGTATCGGCGAGATTCGACGGCTCGCCCTGACGGATGTAGTCGCCGTAGAAGTCTCCACCGAACTGGCGCTGCGGAGCGATGTCGACGCGCGCCCCGACGCCCGCGTCCAGATGGCGCTGCTCGGAAATCTCGTCGGAGCCGAAGAGCTCGTTGTACGCCGCGAAGACGGCCGCATCGAGCGTGAAGTCCTGGTGCTCCCGCGCCCCCACCGAGCCGAGACGGCGCTCGCTCAACGTCGAGAGCGAGAGCGCTGGCGTGACGCGGAAGCGAAAGGCGTCCTCCACCGGCGGCTCGGTCTCCGCACGCTGGAAGTAGTTCGAGTCGTAACCGAACTCTGCAGAGATGCTCGGATGAAACTCGAAGTTTCCGGAACGAATACCAATGCCCTCGCCATACCTGCGATCGGCGAGCCAAGGTTGCTGCGCTGCGGCAAGGGACGAAAAAGTCAGGGCTGCCGAGGTCGCCGCGAAGACTAGGCGAAGTTTCATCGGGATTATCCGCGCTTAAGACGATACTGGAGCAGCGTCTAGGTTTCGTCGGTGGCCGGGAACATATTGCTCACGACATCCGGCGGACTCACGACGGGCGGCTGGCTGACGATGGGGTCGTTGGGGAAGTCACTCGGGTCGATGGGCGGGATGTCCCCGTCGATCGTCATCGTGACGTTCGAGTCACCGACGAAGCCCACGTCCTCACCGATGCACTGATTCGCTTCACTCACCAAGGTGTTCACGCGATCGCGCAACACGAGAATCACCGTGTACTGGTGCTTCGAACGCTCGGTGTCGTTGGCCGAAACGCCAGCTTCGAGATCGCTCACGCGATCCGTCGCCGTGCGCGTCGCCAGGTCGATCTGGTTGAGCTTGTCGTTCAGGCAGAGCGACTTCACGACATCCTTCTGCTCCCGAGCGACGGTAAGCTGGCGTCGAACGTTCACGGCCGCGCGATCCATCGCGGGCAAGAAGCCTTTCGCCTGCGTCAACATTTGCTGTGGTGAAAGCTCGGGCTCCGTAGCCGTCGTTGCTGCCGGCGCCGTAGGTGCCGGCGGCGGCGCGTCCTGCGCAGAGGCCACGCCGAGAACGCCGAAAATTGCGAGCGCTACCGAGAGACCCCGCGCTGTTCTGCCTTGATTCATGGCAAAAAGCCCTCCGAGTTGTTGAAGGCCCGCGGAGTATAGAAATCCACCGTGGGAGTGTCAACGAAGTCCAAGCGCTGGAAACCAGCTACGAAAACGCCACGCGTTGCGTGACTGTTTCGAACCATTCGGGCGGAGCTTCGCACGTATGTTTCGGTGCTCAGGTTCGCGCAAACATTCGCTCTAGCAATCTTCGGCCAACGGGCCGTTGCTACTGCTTCACGAGATTGACCGGCACGTTGACTACGGCGGCGCCGCCTTCGGGCGGATCGAACTGCGCGCGGCGCGCGCGAGCGCTGATGCAGTCGACGACCATCGGCGGCAGATTTCCCGAAGGAACCGCGCTGACGTTGGTCACCTCGCCGCCCGGGCCGACACGAATGGCAAGACGGACGCTGCCCTGCGCGTCGGGATTAACGTCGAGACCTTTTTGGTAGCAGGCGCGGAATGCCGCACGCATCGACGCGACGACCCTGGCGGCGTTCGAGATGTTGCCGCCCTGCGTGCTCGAGCTCACTCCGGGCATAGCGGCCTTCGGGCCGGCGACTTTGGCGCCTGCACCGGAGCCTTCAGTGCCGCCGCTCCGACCGGTGTTGGCGAGGCCGCCGAGGCCACCGCCCTGCTCGCCCGGACGAAGCGTGCCGCCGCCGGCCCGTCCGAGACCGAGCGGATCGGCGCCGGAACCGACGGCCTTGTCGCTCGCCGCTGCGGCGTCGAGAGCACCCATGGCGACGTCGCTTCGATTGAGCACGCCTTCGGTCGCGGGACCCGCGCTCGAGAGCGCGGCGAGCGTTTCGAGCATGACACGCTCCGCCTCTTGCATGAGCGACGCCTTCTCGGCCGCGCTCACTTTGCCGCTATCGGCGGGCGTCTTCGGCCCGGACTGCGACGTCTTCTCGGGCGTCTTCTCGGGTGTCTTCTCGGGGGTCGCGTCGTCCGGCGCCGGTTCCTTTTCCTCCGGCGGCGGCGGTGCGGGCAACGACTTCAGCGAATCGATGAGGTTCGAAACGCTGACTTCGTCGTCGATGACCGGGTCGAGCCAGTCCGAATAGATCGAGCCGAGCGCGAGGAAGTGGATGAGGAACGACAACGCGGCGATCATCGTCGTGTTCCAGTCGATTCCCTGCGCGCCCCGCAAGACAGCGACGGGGAGCTGGGGTTTCGGCTGCACCGGCGGCGGCGCCACGAACTGAAAGAGGAACGTGACGTCGCCGACGACGACCTTGCCGCGCGAATCCTCCGTCAGACGCACCTGATAGGCGCCCTGCGGAGAACGACGCGCCTGTCCGCGCAACACCGACAGATCCGAGATGCCCGTGGGAAGCGCCACGCGCCCCGTCATGCCGTCGAGAAAGTTCAGGTGGTACTCGTTACCGACGAGCTCGAACAGACGGAAGGAAGCGGGAAGGCCCGCGCCGCCGACGACGAACACGTTCTTCTCGTTCGGTCCGACGGTGACGTGGGTGCGCTGCTTGATGATGCGCTCCTCGATCACTCGACCGCCCTGCACGACGCCGATGCGCAGCACTTTCGGGCCCGTCGCTGCGACGGCCCGCATGACCGCGGTCATCTGCCCGGGACGACCCGACGTCGACGTTCCAGGACTCATTCCTTGGGTCAATGCACCCTCCGGTTCATGTACGACATCCAGACGGGAAATCTGGTTCCCAAGGTTAGCTCGCTCTTCCTACGACGGTAAAGCTCGGACGATCTAATCTGCTTCGGTTGACGGGGCGGGACGGGACGGGACGGCCGGACCCCGGCTCATCGTACGTGGCAGACGCTCTCACGTTCCCTCTCGGGCGCCCGTCCCGGAAAGCTCCGCCTCGGCGGACTTGAGAGCGCGCTTCCACTCGGAGCGAAAGTCCTCCGCTCGCGCTCTGGCCCGCCGGCCGAACGCGGCTGCGACCGAGGAAGCGATGGCTCCGCCGGCGAACGCCGCCGTCGCTCCGAGCGTTGCGGCCGAGGTGCCGTCGCGGGCGTAGCGAGCGAGCGCGAGCACGGCGAACGCCGTTCCGGTCGCGAGAGCGATGCGCGCCATGCCGCGCGGAACGAGGGTCGCGAGAGCGAGCGCGCGGCTCGCCTCGTCGCGGATCGAAGCGAGCTCGAGCCGCGCGAAGTCGTCACGGGAATCTTCGGGAGCGTCGGCCGCCGACTTTCGTGCCCGTTCCACGATCGCCTTCGCTCCGGGGCAGCGGCTCCGCTCCAGGCGCTTAACGTGGCGCGCCGTCACGACCACGAACGCAGCGCCCGCCGTCCACGCCGAAAGGGCGATGAGGAGGCTCGCCGGAACGTTCAGAACGGATCCCGCGAAATCGCTTTCTCGATGCGATCGACGAACGGCTGCTTGAGCTCGGCAAGCGTGAGCTTCGGCTGGATGCGGGACACGTCGACCGCCGCGATCGGCTTCTGCACGCGACCCACGATCGTGACCTCGCTGATGGTGATGACGCGGCTCTTCTTCTGGGCCCATGCCGGCCCGGCGAGGAGCAACAGCGACGCTACGAGCAGCCCGGTTTGCGTACGAATGGTCATCGTGGCCTTCACTTCTTCGGGGCGGCCGGGGGCGCCGCCTGCATGCCGCCCGCGTCCTTGGTCGCAGGCGGAGTCGCCGCGGGCGCCGCGGCCGGGGGGGCACTCGCCGCGGCCGGATGGGCGCTCGCCGCGGCG
>DASUTR010000572.1:0-5410 GCA_036374535.1 Polyangiaceae bacterium | reverse complement strand
TGCTCTTTTTGCGAGGGCACGCGGGGCCGCTCGTGCTCTTGCCCTTCGCGACGCTGCCGCTCGCCGTCGGCCTCGTCCGCGCCGTCGCGCGCGAGCGGGGTCGCGCGCTCAATCCGCTCCTCAAGCGCACCGCGCAGCTCCTCTTCCTCCAGGGACTCTTGTTCGCCGCGGGGCTCGCGCTCGGCCGCCCCGCGCCGGATATCGCATGACGCGCGTGACGCGGCTCCTCGAGCAGCGCGTCGTGCTCCCGGGGGACGACGGCGCGAACGACCCGCCGCGCGCGGCCGACTCCCGGCGCGTCTGGAACGAGCGGGCCACACTGCTCGTCGTCGTCGAGGACGACGATGGTCTCTTCGGGCTCGGCGAAGCCGCCCCCCTGCCCGACTACTCGCCGGACACTCTCGACGACGCGTGGGCCGAGCTTGCGCCGCTCGTCGGCAAGGGCCTGCCGGCGCTCGAATCCGGAGCTTCGCGCGAGCTCCTCGCGCTTTCGGAGTCGATGCGGAGCCCGGCCGCGCGTTTCGCGCTCGAGAGCGCGCTCCTCGACCTGTGGTCGCGCCAGCGCGGCGAGCCCGCGTGGACGCTGCTCGGGCGCCTCCTCGGCGAGCTCACGGGCTCGACCGCACAGGCCGACGTGGCGACGGGCGCGGAACGTGCGGTCGCCGCCTTGCTTCCTGCCGACTCCGGCCACGCGCTCGACTACGCCGAACGCGCCTTCGAGCGCGGCATTCGTTGCTTCAAGGCGAAAGCGGGCGCGCCGCGCGCCTGGTCCGACGAGCTCGCGACGTTGCGCGCCCTGCGTCGCCGGTTCCCCGACGTGCGCCTGCGCGTCGACGCGAACCAGGCGCTCTCGCCGGCCGAGCTCTGGCAGCGTTTGCCCGCGTTTCGCGAGCTCCGGCTCGAATGGCTCGAGGAACCGACGGCGCGTTTTCCCGAGGGCATCGACTGGGAAGTCGGCGTTCCGCTTGCGCTCGACGAATCCCTGCAGCGAACGCCCCCGACCCCCGATACGGCGCGCCGGCACGGGGTGCGAGCCTACGTGTTGAAACCGACGACGCTCGGCGGGTACGTGCGGGCGAACGAGCTCGCAGGCGTCGCCGGCGCCGCCGGGCTCGACGTCGTGCTGTCGCACGCCTACGAGGGGCCCGTGGGCTTCTCCGCCGTTGCAGCGCTCGCCCTGGCGCTCGGTTCCTCGCGCCCGCCGGACGGTCTCGATCGCCACGCGGGGCTCGCCGACGCACCGTCGCTCCCCGCCTTCGACGGCGAAACGCGCCACGTTCGCGCGTGGAGCGAGCCGGGGTTCGGCCTCGCGCTCGCGCCGCTCGTCGAGCGGCGTCCGCCGGCCCGAGAGGTGCGCGCGTGACGCTGTCCGTCTTCGACGCCGCACGCGAAGAACCCGAGAGCATCGCGCTCGTCGCGGGCACGACCACGGTCACGTACGGCGACCTCGCCGAGCGCGTCGAGCGCCGTCTCGGAGAGCTCGCCGCCGCCGGAGCGCTCGACGAGACGGGCGAACGCCCCGTCGCCGTGGTGATGACGCCGACGCTCGAAACCGTCGAAACGCTCTTCGCGCTCTTCGCGGCCGGGACGCCGGCGTTGCTCTTGCACACCCGGGGTACGCAAAACGAGCGCGCGCGGCTCGTCGAACGCGCCGGCGCGGTGCTCGACCCGCCGGACGGCAGCGGTGACCTTCCCAAGGTTTCGCTCGACGAACGCCTCGACCGCGAGCGCATCGCCGTCATCGTGCCGACGTCCGGAACGACCGGAACGCCGAAGCTCGCACGACTGAGCCACCGTGCCCTCCTCGCCGCCGCGCACGGCAGCGCCGCTCACCTCGGGGTCGAGCCGGACGATCGCTGGCTCGTCGCGCTGCCCCTCGCCCACGTCTCGGGGCTCTCGATTCTCACGCGCTCGCTCGTCGCGCGCCGCACCGTCGTGCTGTTCGACCCCGACGGACCGCTCTTTCAGCGCCTCGACCCGCTCGCTCGCGCCCTCGCCGACCACGACGTGACGCTCGTCTCGCTCGTGCCCGCCGTGCTCGACCGGCTGCTCGCCGAGCCCGTTTCGTTTCACGCCGGGCCGAAGCTTCGCGCCGTGCTCCTCGGCGGCGCGCCGGCTCCCCGCGAGCTCCTCGTGCGCGCCCACGGCCGCGGCGTCCCCGTGCTCACGACCTACGGACTTACCGAAACGTGCGCGCAAGTGGCCACACGCCCCTACGCCGAGCGGTTCACGCCCCCGCCGGACGGCGATCTCGTGCCCGCCGGCGTTCCGCTGCCGGGCGTGCTCGTGCACGCCGTGGGCGGCGTCATCGAAGTGCGCGGACCGACGCTCTTCAGCGGCTACGTCGGCGAGGCCGCTTCGAATCCCCGCGGCGGCTGGTTCCGCACGCGCGATCGCGGACACTTCGACGCCAACGGCGCGCTCGTCGTCACGGGCCGCACGACGGACGTCGTCATCACGGGCGGCGAAAATGTCGATCCGGCCGAAGTCGAAGCGGCGCTCGTGTCGGTGCCCGGCATCGACGCCGCGTGCGTGCTCGGCCTGCCCGATCCGACGTTCGGCGAGGCGGTCGCCGCGTTGATCGTCACCTCGGGCGAAGCCCCGCGAAGCGTGGAAGCGATCCGCCGCGCGCTCGCGCAGCGTCTCGCTCCGTACAAGCTCCCGCGCCGCGTCGCCGTGGTCGAAGCGCTCCCGACGCTCGCCTCGGGAAAACTCGACCGCCCCGGCGCGCGCGCTCTCGCCGACGCGAGCTTCCGGCCCAGCATGCCTCCGCCCGGTCCGCGCAACCCGGTAACCGTTCCGCCGTCCCTCGGCCCGCGCTCGCGCGCGTGACCGCACGCAGCCTCTCTCTCAGCCGCCGCGCCGAAACAGCTCGACGCCGCTCGCGACGAGATGCACCTCGCGGGCCGTGCCGTCCGCGGCTTTGTCGGCGACCCGGCCGCCTTCCTCTTCGAGATGCGCGGCGTGCGCGGCGCTCACGCGCACGACTTTGAGCTCGCCCTCGACGCGCGCGTCGGACCCGGCGGAATCCTTCGGGACGAAGAAGCCGTAGCCGTGGAACGTGACGCGGCAGGCGGGCGTCGATGGGTCCTTCGAGGGCGCGAGCTCCATCCAGCAGCCCTTGCGCGTGCAGTTGCTGCGCACGTGACCGTTCAGCACGAGGCGCTTGCCGCTGAAGCGCTCCGGGTCCTTCAGGACCTCCGCGAGGTCGGTCGCGGCCGTGCTCGAAAGGGCCGACCCGTAGAGCTTCTTTTCCGGCGACGCGGCAGAGGGGACCGCTCGGGGCTCCTCACGCGCTGGTTCGGCACGCTGGCGGGGCGCGCCGCCCGCTTCGCAGCCGGCGGCCACGAAGAAGCAGCCCACGGCGAGAATACGAGCGACGACCATCGCCTGCCCTAAATCTCCGGCTCTTCTTCCTCGGCGGGCTCGGCGGGAGCTTCTGCGGGCTCTTCGTCGGGCTTTGCCTCGACCGACACCGAGCCGTCTTCCGCTTTTGCCTTGCCGCCGAAGTGCAGGATCACGCCGAACCAACCCGAGAGATAGGTGTCGGTCGCGCCGCCGGCGATTTTCTGCGCCGTCGAACCGGGCAGACCCGCGTCGTCCGGAATGTTGTTGAAGTCGAAGCCGTAGCGGATGTAGTCGCCGCCGGCCGCAAGATCCATGAACGGTAGGATCTGGAACGCGGCGAAGACGCCGAAGTCGATGCCGCTACCCGTGGCGCCCGGAAACCACCAATAGTCCTGGTCGATGTTCTTCATCGACGTGAGGAAACGCGCGCCGAAGTGGCTGCCGACGCTGAGCGCCCCCACCCGCAAGCGGGCATCGAAGCCGAAGCGCAAGAATCGGTAATCGACGTCAGGAACCAGCGGATCGGGACGCACTTCTGTGCCCTGCGTCCCCTCGTCGCCGACGAGGATGAACGAGTGGGCGCCGTAGAGCCCGAAAACGCCGAGCTCGCTCTCGCCGAACGGCAGGCGCCCGCGAAGGCCGGCCTGCCACTCCGACGTGCCGTTGTTCAACTGGTACGTGACGGGCGGAGCGCCGGCCGGCTGCGGCTCCTGATAGTTCGTGCTGGTCGCGATGCCGACCTCGAGCTTGGCCATGATGCCGACGTTCGCGAGCGCGTCGTCGCGGTAGAACGCGAACGGATAAATCCGCGCCGCAGCGACGACGGCCGGCGCGATGGCGAGCTTGTACGGAAAGACGCGCCCGAGCCGCAGGTCCTGGTAGACGAAGCTCCGGTTGTAGAGACGGCCCGCGACCGTGAACTCGAGGGGCCGCCGTCCCACTTCCGACTCCTCCGCGGACGTCGACTCTTCCTGGGCCGGCTCGGTGTCCTCGCTCGATTCTTCGTCGCTTCCCTCGGGGGGAGCCGCCTCTTCCTCGTCCTCGGGGGGCGGTTCCTCTTCCTCCTCGGACTTTCCGGCTTTTCCCTTCTTGGCGCCGAGCGTGGCCGCCACGGCAATCGTGAGCTCGTTGTCGATCGCCTTGTCGAGACCGCCCTTTCCGCCCTTGAGCTTCACGTCCTCGATGAGGTTTCCGTCGGGCCCGATGACGCTCAACGTGAGCTCGCGATTGCGCGAGATCTTGCCCACGACGATGGCGTCCACTTGCAGCGCCTGCGCCATCGCGGCGTACGCGCCCTTGTCGGAGCCCGGGCGGAGATCCTCCGCGTCCGTGATCTCGTAGTCGCCGCTCGACTTGAGCTCGGCGAGCACCTTTTTGCGCGTGGCGTCGCCCTGCGGGCCTTCGATGGTGCCGACGGCGACGGACTTCTTCGGGGCCGCGAGCGCCGTCGCAGGAGCGACGACCGTGAGGCAAAAGAGCGTCGTTAACGTGAAAAGGCAGAGATTGAGCGCTCGGATGAGGAAATGACGGCTCATACGCGTTCAGCCCCGACTAAATCCCACCGGTTCCGGCCGTGGCCGCACCGCCGGATCCCGCCATCGCCCCACCGCCACTTCCGCCGGAACCACTACCGGCACCACCCGTCTGGCCGCACGGCCAGGTCCCCGGAGTCTTCGCGATCTCGGTGAAAAACTGAATCAGGCAATCCTTGTGCGCCTGCGTGTAGCTGCCCGTTCCCGGCGTGTTGTAGGTCGGCATCGCGTCACCACAGCCGATGCTCGTCGTCGTGGTCGTCGTCCCCGGAATGAACGCGTTGATCTTGTCGAAGACCCAACCCTGGCCGGGCATCGACGTGTCGATGAGCACTTTAGAGGGCACGCTGCACATCGCGCAGTCTTCGCAAGTCGATCCACCGACTGCGGTCACGCACTCTTCCGTGCCGCACGTGATCTTGTGCGCTGCCGGGACGTTCAAGAGGCGGGAGATGAAGAACGGATCCTCGGCCATCGTGTCGAGGATGGTCGTGAGATCGAGGTCACCGGCGGCCGTCGCCGCGTTGTGG
>DASUTR010000571.1:0-4045 GCA_036374535.1 Polyangiaceae bacterium | reverse complement strand
GCGCATCTTCGTCTTGAGGTAGCGGCTGAAGAGCAAGCCGAATTGCCCGGAGGTGCTCGCGCGACCCTGCGGGACGCCGTGCTGGGCGCCGCCCGTTCCCACGGCCCGGCGCCCGCCGAACATCTTCTGGAACACGGGGTTCTGCGGATTCATGTACTCCGCGTTCCACTCGCGCGCGGCCTGGTGTCGCGCGGCGAAGCGGGGAGCCGCCGGGTTTTGTGCGCGCATCGCCTCCCAAATGGGACGCTCGCGCTGGTTCAGCATGTCGAACATGTCGCGCGGGTTGTCCACGCGATTCACGCGCCCCTGGCGCTCGAACCAAGAACCGAAGAAGCGGTAGCCGTCCGCGGGCGGCCCGAAGAACATCGTCACGCCGCCCACGCCCAGGATCAGCGCGAGATTGAACTTCTCGAACTCGTCCTTCGCCGGCTGGTGAATGGTCGTGATGATGGTCTTGCCGGTCTGCTTGGCGAGATCGTGCAAGAGGCTCACGAGACTCGCGGTGTCGTCGGCGGCGAGCCCGCTCGTCGGCTCGTCGAGGAACATGATGACCGGATCGGTCACGAGCTCCATCGCGATGTTGACGCGCTTGCGCTGGCCGCCGGAGAGGATCTTCTTTTCCGGCCTGCCGATCTGCAGGTGAGCGACGCTCTCGAGGCCGAGCTGAGCGAGCGTCGTCTGCACGCGCCGTTCGATTTCTTCCTCGGAATAATCCGGAGGCAGCCGGAACTTCGCGCTGTAACGCACGGCCTCCCACACCGTGAGCTCGGGATGAACGATGTCGTCCTGCGGCACGTAGCCGATCGAGCCGCGCAGGGCGTCGTAGATGGAGTAGAGGTCCTCGCCGTTGATGCGGACCTGGCCCGCGCTCGGCGGAAGGTAGCCGTTCAGCGTGAGGAGGAGCGTCGTCTTGCCGGCGCCGCTCGGTCCCATGAGGGCGATGAAGTCGCCGGGCAGCGCCTTGAAGCTCGCGTGGTCGAGCAGCTTCTTGAGCTCGCCGGGGTTGTCGCGATCCGGCACCTCGAGCACGAGGTCCCACGCTTCGATCTCGTAGAGCGGCCGCCCTTCCCACTGCGCCGCGTCCTCGACGACCACGGCGACGTCGTTGCCGGCGATTTGGAGCAGGAGCGGCATCGGTCCGATGAAGACCTTCTCGCCGTTCGCGACGGGCACGCGCTGGTTCGGCGGGATACGCTGGCCGCGCACGTAGGTGCCGTTCGCGCTGCCGCGATCTTCGAGGAAGAGCTGGCCGGCGACGGAGTGGAGCACGGCGTGGCGGCTCGATACCTGCGGGTGCGGGATCTGGATGTCGTTTTCCGGCGTGCGGCCGATGCTCTTCGCGCCCATCGCTCCGCCGCCGTCACCGACTTGAACCTGCCCGATGACCGTCTTGTGCTTCGCGCGCGGGGCCGAGCCGTCGCTCGGGGCGGGGCTCGCCGCCGCGGGAACGGCGTGCGTGCCGGGCGCGCCGGCGGCGCCGCCGGGAAACTGTTGCGCGACGCCCGTCGGGGGAGCGGGAGCCACCTGCCCCGCGGCGCCGAGCGCCTGACCGAGCTGCTGCACGAGCGCGACGGGCAGAACCACGGGCCCGAGCGCCACGAACGCGTGCGGCTCGAGGGGCCGCGGCTGATTCGGCGCGATGCGCTCGCGGTCGACCCAGGTTCCGCTCGTCGAAGCGTTGTCGGTCACCGAGAGCGGAGAAAGCTGGAACGTCGCGTGGCGGCCCGAAACGTTCGGATGATGAACGACGACGTGATTTTGTGCGGGCTCGCGCCCGAAGCGCACCTCGCCGGGCACGACGGGCGCCTTGCCCGGCTCCATCAGCATGAGCGCGATCGCGGGGTGCGCGTTCGGAACGAGCGCGTGCCCGACGGCGAACTGCTTTCGAAGATCGAACGGCTGCGTCGAGCCCGACGGCACGGGCGCACCGTTCATCGTGGTCGGACCTTGCCCGAGATCGACGAAGACGAGCGCGCCGCTTCCCTGATGCACGATGCGCGCATGCTCGGGCGCCACGCCCGGTCCGCCCAGGCGAACGTCGCAGTGCGCCGCGCTGCCCACGACGATGGTTTGTTTACCGAGACCCGGGACCATCGCATCGGCTCTATCAGACGGGCCGGCGCGATGGAACTCGCGGGCCCTCCCGGCGGATCCGGCCCGTTCGGCGGGCGCTCGCCGCGAGCTCGAAAATCGACGGGATGGTGCTCGGACGCGACGTGAAGCGAGCCGGCTCGCGTCAGCCGCTCGAGCCGGCTCGGTTCCGTTTACGGAGCTCGGCGGGGCTCGCGCGCGTGACGCGCAGCATGACGACTCCATGCGACGCGACTTCCGCCGAGTAGCCGTCCGTGAACGTACCCGCGTCCTGCTTGAGCCAGAGGTTTCGAACGTTCGCCGCTCCGGCGGGGAGACCGAGCTCCGTAAAGCGCACCTTCATGCGCACGCGCTCGCGCCCGCGGTTCAAGAAGACGACCGCCTGGGCGCCGCCCCTCAAGGGCTTGGCCCAGACTTCCTCGTTGCCGTCGTCGCGCACCTTCGACCCTTGCACGCCGAGTGCGTCCTGATTGACCGCGATGACCTCCGGATTGGTCAGCGTCTCTCTCGTCATCGCGTTCATCGCCGTGAGATCGTTGCCCGCGAGCAGCGGCGCGGCGAGCAGCGCCCACAGGCTGAAATGAGCGCGATCCTCGACGTCGCTCATGCCGTTGCCGACCTGGAGGATGTCGGGATCGTTGAAGTGGCCGGGCCCGGCGTACGTTTCGAGCCCTACCTGGAGATCGAGCGCGTTCATGACGCCCGTCTCCCAAGGTTCCTTGCACGCGGCTTTCTCCCAGCACACGCCGACGTCCCCCGCCGTGCGCCAGAGGTTGCCGACCGGCGCCGCCCACGTCCACGGTTGATTCGTGCCCCAGTCGGAAATGCTGAACACCATCGGCCGCTGCGTCTTCGCGAGCGCGTCGCGCATCGTCGCGTACGCTTTTTCGGCGTCGAGCCCCTCCGTGTTGCACCAGTCGTGCTTCACGTAGTCGACGCCCCAGTTGGCGAATTGCTCGGCGTCCTTCGCTTCGTGGCCGAGGCTCCCGGGGCGCTTGCTGCACGTCTTCGTGCCGGCGTCCGAATGGATGCCGAGCTTCAAGCCTTTTCGGTGCAAGAAATCCGCGAGGTCCTCCATGCCCCTCGGAAAGCGCGCTTTGTCCGGCTGCAAGTAGCCGTTCCGGTCGCGCTCACCGTGCCAGCAGTCGTCGAGGTTCACGTAGACGTAGCCGGCGTCCCGCATGCCCGTAGCAATCAAGGCGTGAGCCATCTTTCGGACGAGCTCGTCGCTCACGTTGCAGCCGAACTTGTTTTGCCCGTTCCACCCCATCGGCGGCGTGCGCGCGAGCCCGTTCTCGAGCGCCCGAGCCGGGCTCGCGCCGAGCACCAACACCAGCGTCAGGCCCCAAGAACGTCGCCGCATGTTCGACAACTATCGTGATTCGCCGGCCCTGGCGACACGCCCGGTCGCGAGGCTTTTCCGGCTCAGCCGATGCGCGCGCTGAGCTCGACGGGCCCGAAGCGGACGATCGAGTTCTGCGGCACCGGAGACCAGACGCCCGGCGTGAGGCGAGCGCCGTTCACGAGCGTGCCGTTGTTGCTGTTCTCGTCGCGCACGAGCAGCTGCCCGTTTTCGAGGCGGAGCGTCGCGTGCACGCTCGAGACGCGCGGCTCGGTGAGCAAAATGCTGCACTGCGCGCCGTCCCGTCCGGCGCGCACTTCCTGGCCCGCTTGGATCGTGAAGAGCCCGGCCGTGCCCTGAAGCGTCGCCGTGCCGCCCGCGGTCACCGCGTACGGGTTCGGCGGAGCGGCCTGGGGCGCGGGCGCCGAAACGCCGAGCCCCGCTGCCTGCCCCGGGGCGCCGTACATGAACGCGGGGTTCGGATTCGCGGGCGGTTGGACCGGGGACGCGCCGTAGCCGGGAGGGCCGCCGTAGCCACCCGGCGCTCCGTAGCCGCCGGCTGCAATCGGCGCGGGCGGGGGCGTGCCGCCGCCGCCGCGCTTCTTCCCGCCC
>DASUTR010000570.1:0-2035 GCA_036374535.1 Polyangiaceae bacterium | reverse complement strand
CGTCGGGCTGGGTCAACGACAGCCTGGACAAGACGTTCCGCTCCGTCGATGGCGCCTCCGCGCACCTGCAGGTCTCGCCCACGAAGATGTTCGACATCATGGGGGCCGCGGGTATCACCCGCGTTCACCGTCTCGATGAAGATGTGGTGGACGCCCGCGATACCGATATGAATCCGGCGACGCCCGCCGCGAACGACGACGCCAATCCCGCAGCGCCGGACTCGGTCGGCTACATCCCGCTCAAGCACCAGATCGGCCTTTCCGGGGGCGTCACGTTTCACGTGTCCGAGAATCTCCACCTCGCGCTCGAATACTTCAGGGCGCTCATCAAGTGGCACACCCCGGTCCCCGCCGCCCCGGGCCAGGAGGGACCGAGCCAGAACTTCCACGTCGTCAACGCGGGCATTACGTACGACTTCTAGCTGAAGCTGGAAGCCATCGTCGAAAGCGCCTACTCCGGAACCTGCGCGGTCAAAACGTTCGCTCCGGGCTTTGCTCGGGAGCGCTGTGCTAAGCCAGCTTCGCGTGGCTCGGTTGTTGGGCGCTTTCGCCGTCGTGGTGCTGGCCGCGTGCTCGCGTGGCTCGGACGGTGCGTCGCCGAAGCCGGGCGCCGGCGGCACGAGCAGCGGGGGTAGCGGAGGCGGCGGTGCCGGGGGCAGCGCCGGCTCGGAAGATCTTCGCGCCGTCGCGGCCGTGCTCGACGGGTTCGTGATGAAACAGCCGTGCCTCTCGCAATCGGGGCCGCGCGCGTGCCGCACGCACGCCGAGGCCGCGTGCCCGGCCAACGCGGAGCCGGCGCTCGCCGGCGCGCGCCCGTTCGACGAGGCGCTGACGTTCGGGGGCGAGGCCGGAAGGATGTACGACGTGACGCTCCGCGTGCAGGGAGTCGTCGAGTCGAAGGTATACGCAAACGGAACGGACGTCTCCGAGCTTCCGACGAACGGACTTCAGCGCGCCGGTACGCCCGACAACTCGAAGAACCAACGAAGCTTGTTCGCGTTGCGGGTTGCGTCGCCACCGGCGACGTACTTCTTCAATGCGCTCGGGCGCGACGCGCTGCGCCGCTCCGTGTTCGCCGTCGACTACGAGGCGGCGCTCACCATTCAGGGCGGCACCGCGGTCCAGGCGTGGATCGCCGATCCGAACTGCGAAGCCGTGCGAAACTGCGGCGACCCCGACGACCCCGCCGTGTGCGTTCCGGTCGACGTCCCCGATTTCGAACCGAAGATTCGCGCCACGCTGGGCGTCGAGCCGAGCGCGTTCGACGGCCAATTTCTCGGCTTCGCCGTGAAGTCCGTCACCGCGCGAAACTGAACGCGACGTAAAAACCGCCTCGGCTAGAAATCAGCTCGATCTTGCGCCGTTGAAGCTTCGGCGGAGCGTCTGGTAACGTGGGTGGGATCCGGCCGGGGCAATTTCCTCGGGCGGAAGCACGCCATCATGCCCGAAGCTTCCGAGAGTCTCATCGGCAAGGTCGCCCAGGAGCTCAGCCGAGCACCCGCCCACTCCCAGGCGGGCGTCAAAGAGTCGATCCTCGTTGCCGCCGCGACTTCGTATGGGTCGAAGTCTCCCGACGATCTGACGCAGCCGACGGGGTTCGATCCCGAAGCGGCGCGCCTCTTCGAGGCCATCGTCGAGAGCGCCTACCTCGTGGCGAACGCCGACGGAACCTTCGACGAGACGGAGCGCGAGGCGTTCGAGCACGTGGTCGTTGCCGCGTGTGACGGCAAAGTGGGTGAGGTGCAGGTAGCGGCGCTGCTCGCCGATCTCGCCGAACAGCTCGATGAGGACGGCGCGGACAAACGCGTCCAGATGGTGACGAAGGGCATCACCCGCGCCGAGCATGCTCGCGAAATCGTCCGAGTGGCGACGCTCATTGCGCACGTTTCCGGAGGCGTGAGTCCCAACGAGCGCGCCCTCGTAGAAAAGCTCGCCCAGAGCCTCGGGCTCGATACGGGGGCGACGGACGCGGCGCTTGCCGACGTGAGGACGGCACTTTCGGAGTGACGGCCGGGGCGCCGGTGGTATCGTCCCG
>DASUTR010000569.1:0-6693 GCA_036374535.1 Polyangiaceae bacterium | reverse complement strand
GGCGCCTGCGCTCATGCGCAGCGACTCGCCGATCTCGGACGCGCCGAGCGGCTCGGGCGACAAGTAGAGCAGGGTCCAGATGCGACCCATCGGGCGCTTGAACCCCCAAAACTCCATCAGCCGGCCGACGGAATCGGCCACTTCGAGCTCCGGGGGGCTCACGGCTTCGGCGCCCCGGGAGGCCGCGGGGGCCCGCCGATTGCTTGCCGTCGAATCGCTTTGAGCTTTCAAAACTTCTTGAAACTTAGGCGTCTCGAGCGCCCCGGTCAAGGTCGGGTCCTCACGCTTTCCTTGGAACTCTTCGACCTCAGCAGATCGGAAAATTCCGGCCGCCTCGAGCTTCGGAAACCACGGCCCGGCGCGCCGACTGGTAGTAGATTCCCTGGGCCATGAGCTCCGGCCCCGGAAGCGGACGGAACGCGGCGGTCGTGGGGTCCGGTCCCGCCGGCTTCTATGCCGCCGACTTCTTGTTGAAGGCAGGCTTTGCCGTCGACCTCTACGAGCGACTGCCCGCGCCGTTCGGCCTCGTGCGTTACGGCGTCGCCCCCGACCATCAGACGATCAAGCGTGTCGCCGCGGCGTTCGAACGCACGGCGAAGACGCCCGGGTTCCGCTTCATCGGCAACGCCGCCGTCGGTTCGACGATCGCGGTCGAGGAGCTCCGTCGCGCCTATTCGGTCGTGGTCCTGGCGTACGGCGCGTCGAGCGATCGGCAGCTCGGCGTTCCTGGCGAAGAGCTCGCGGGGAGCCACGCGGCCACGGCGTTCGTCGCCTGGTACAACGGGCACCCCGACTTCTACGACCATTCCTTCGATCTTTCGACGGAACGCGCGGTCGTCGTGGGCATGGGCAACGTGGCGCTCGACGTCGCGCGCGTCTTGCTTCGCAGCACGAAAGAGCTCGCGACGACGGACATCGCCGACGAAGCGCTCGCGGCGCTCGAAAAGAGCTCGATTCGAGAGGTCGTGCTGCTCGGGCGGCGCGGGCCCGCGCAAGCAGCCTTCGATCAGGGTGAGCTCAAGGACATCGTCGATCTTCCGGGCGTGTCGGTGAGCGTCGAGGGCGCCGTCGATTTCGAAGTTCCTGCCGCCGCCGACGCCGCCGTGCGCAAAAACCTCGAGCTTTTGCGCACGCTGCCGCGCGAGCCCGTCGCGAGCGCCGAGCGGCGGCTCAGGCTCGTGTTTCTCGCGTCGCCGCTCGAGCTCGTCGGTTCGGAGGGACGCGTGCGCGCGATCCGCTACGAGGAAAACGAGCTCGTCGAGCGGGGCGGGAGCGTCTCGGCGCGCGGCACGGGGCGCACGCACGAGCTCGCGACCGGTTTCGTCGTGCGCTCGATCGGTTACCAGGGGCTTGCGCTACCGGGGATTCCGTTCGACCCGAGGCGCGGCGTCGTTCCGAACGAGTGCGGGCGCGTGCTCGGCGAAGACAAGAAGCCGCTCGCCGGGCTCTACGCGACCGGTTGGATCAAGCGCGGCCCGAGCGGTCTCATCGGAACGAACAAGGCGTGCGCGAAGGAGACGACCGATCTCGCCATCGCCGATCTGCCGACGCTTCCGATCCCGACGGGCGACCCCAACGCGCTGATTGCGAAGGTCGCGGACGCCGTGGACTTCGACGGCTGGCGCGCCATCGACGCCCACGAGCTCGAAGAGGGCAAGACCCGCGGCAAAGTCCGCCACAAGCTCACGACCATCACGCACATGCTCGAACGCGCGCGCAGACGCTGACAGCTCACGTTCGGCGACGTTTCAAGCGAAGACCGGCGAGCGCCGCGCGCGTTCCCGTCCGTCGTGAATGTTCCCCGCAGTGCGGGAGCACCGCCCGACGTGCCTCGCCCCCGTCCCCCATACCTACCTCTGCCTCCCCCTCGGGGGATCGCTCACTGAGCGCGGGCGATCCAGACGCCGCGCGCCGAGCCGAAGGGGACGGTATAGAGGAGGCCGTTGCCGGCCGGGATGAAGTCCGAAACTCCCTCGCTGATGGTGCCGCGGAAGCCGAGCTCGAGGTTCGAGTACTCGAGGCGGCCCGTGTCGCTCGCGGCGTCGTAATTCGAGATGAAGGCGATGCCGGGGAGCACGACGTCGAGAAATTCGTGACGCGGGTGGCGGACGCCGCGCGCAATGACCTTCTTGTTCGCGAAGGTGCGTGAGCCCGACTCGTCGATCGAGAGCGTGCCCGTCGCACCGTCCGAGTCGTCGAAGATGGCGCGCCAGCGGCGGCTCGCGTCGAGGTACTCGTAGTCGCGTCGAGGCACGCGTTCGAGCAGGATTTCGAGCTCCCCGTCGTCGTCGATGCGAGCGCGATCGCCGACCACGCCGTTCCAGTTCACGATGATGTCGCTCGAGCCGTAGAGCACGCCCGTCGCGAGCGTTTCGACGCTGCCGTCGCGGAACCAGCGGACGAGGCGTCCCGTTTCGCCGCTCACGTCGAGCAGCGCGAACCCGTACTCGCCCTCGTCGTCGAGGCGCGTGCGGTCGAGGCGCGCGCCGGTCCCGAGCACGAACTCCTCGCCCTCGGGGCTCCGGACGACGAGGGTTCCCCCTCCGTCGGGCATGATGTCGCGCAGCGTGTAAAACCAGTAGTCGCGATCGAGCTTCGGGCTCGCATCGATCTTGGGATCGCGCTCGATGGCGAAGACGCCGGGATCGGCCTGGTACTCGAGACGCGTCGTCTCGTCGGCGGAAGCGTCGTAGAGCGCGAGCCGCTGCTCGCTGCAGGGCGAGTAATAGGCGAGCACCGCGCCGGTCACCCACCCGAGCCGGCATCCGTCCGCGTCGATGTCCTTGATGACGACGCTCGGAAACGGCATCGCCGTCACGGTCACCGAGTGGACGCCCGTCGAATCTTCGTAGATGTACGCCCCGCCGACCCCGCGCACGGAAACCACGCCTTCGCCCGCGCTGCCAAGGTGAGTCCAGGAGCCGGGCGTGTAGGCTTCGAGCCGGCCGTCGATGAACAGGTAGTGCGCGCCGGGTCCGTTCAGGAAGACTCCCTGAACGCCGTTCGCCACGGTGCGGATCTTCGCCTTCGGCGGCTCGACGAGAACGAGATCGCTCCCCGAAAGCATGAGCAGTCCTTCTGCGCTTTCCTCGAGCGGCAGATCGGCGTTCTCGAGCACGAAGTCGTGGACTTTGCAGCGAGCGTCGGCAAAGTACACCGTGCCGCGCCGATCGTTGTTCGCGAGGTAGACGATTTGCGACGGGTGGTCGGTCGCCAAGCCGCTCGACCAGTAACGTCCGACGCCCGTGATCTTGCACGGCTTCGGGTCGACGAAGCGCATCGAGTACAAGGCGGGCTCGCTCGTGTTGCTCGCGTCTCGCGCGAGCAGGTAGAGCTCGTCGCCGACGCCGATGTTCAGCCGGTGAAAGTTACCTTCGGCGAGGCGGAAGCCGGGAGCCTCGAGGTAGGTCTTCTGCGGGGGAAAGAGGGCATCGCCGGCATTCTGGAAGCCCTGGACGATGTCGCAGCCGCTCGAGGCGAGCGGCAGCACGCCGAGGGCCGCCGCGCAAAGGAGCGCGTTTCTCGAGGCGTGAGCCGTGATATGCCACCTCTTGCCTGAACCACGGTACTCACTGCGACAAATCGTTCGCTCGGGCACGCGTCGGTCCTCGGATGATGGTGTGTCTCGCCCTCGGGCTGTTGTCCAGTCCTGCGGCAGCTGCCGAGCCCGTCTCCGGCGAGAGCGCGGGAAAAGACGGCGCCGATGAGCAAACGCGCGAAGACGATCTCGAGCAGCCCGAGGCGGTCGAGACGCCCATCGAGTATCCCGACGGCGAGCGCAGCCACGCCGAGGTGATCGTCGAGCTCACGATCGATCGGACCGGGGCGGTGACGGATGCGCGCGTCGTCCAGGGCGAGCCGCCCTTTTCCGATATCGTGCTCCGCGTCGCACCAGGCTGGCGCTTCACACCCGCACGGCGCGCCGGGCGCGCCGTTCCCGCACGCTTTCGCTTCCGCGTCGAGTTCGAGCCGCCACCCGAGGCTCCCGCGGAGCTCGAGCCGGGAACGGCGCCCTCCGCCGAGCCCGCCGCGCCGAAACCGCCGCCGGAGCCCGCCGAAGTCGTTGTCCGCGGCCAGCGACCGCCGCCCGGCGTCGTGCGCCTTTCACGCGCGGAGGCGCGCGCGATCCCGGGCACCTTCGGCGATCCGCTGCGTTCGGTCGAGGCTCAACCGGGCGTCGTGCCCATCATGAGCGGCCTGCCGTCGTTCTTCGTGCGCGGCGCTCCGCCGGGAAACGTCGGCTTCTTCATCGACGGGATCGACGTTCCGCTGCTCTATCACGCATTTTTCGGGCCTTCGGTGATCCATCCCGGGCTCATCGACGGCGTCGAGCTCTACTCCGGCGTCGCGCCCGTCGAGTTCGGCCGTGTCGCCGGCCCCATCGTCTCGGCGCAGGTGCGCCCGCTCGAGCGTCGTTTCAACGGCGAGGCGAGCATTCGCGTCATCGACGCCGGCGCCCTCGTCGAAGCGCCGTTCGGCGGCTGTGACGGCCCCGAAGTCGAGGGCTGCTCGCGCGGCAGCGCGCGCGTCGGCGGCCGCTACAGCTACACGGGCGTCGTCCTGTCGCTGCTCGGCAACGCCGAGCTCAACTACTGGGACTACCAGGGGCAGGGAAGCTACCGGCTCGGTCCCGACGACGAGCTCTCGCTGCTCGCGTTCGGTGCGTACGACTTCTTCCGTTCGGGCAATCGTGTCGATCAGGGCGGCGGCGAGGTCGAGTTTCACCGCGTCGATTTGCGCTGGGACCACCGGACGCCGAGCAGCCGGCTGCGCGTCGGCGTCACGGGCGGTTACGACTCGACGGGCGGCGTCGAAAGCGTCACGAGCGTCGTCACCGATCGCTCGCTGCGCGCCCGCGTCGAATACGAGCGCGACGCCGGGGAAAGCGTCGTCTTGAAGGCCGGGCTCGACGGGCGTGTCGACGACTTCGGGCTCGAAACGGACCCGCTCTTGCTGAACTACCAGGACTACTCGGCGCTCTTTCCGGCGCGGACCGAAACCGTCGTGGGCGCCTACGTCTCGACGGATCTCCATTTCACCCCCGGCATCGTCGTCGTCCCCGGCGTCCGCGCCGACGTCTACAACGATCGCGGCACGACCGCCGCCGGCATCGACCCGCGCATCTCGGCGGCGTTCGACTTGAGCCGCCCGCTCAGCATCGAAACCTCGCTCGGCCTCTTGCACCAGAAACCGAACTTCGTGCCTCAGGTGCCCGCCGCGCAGATCGCCGACCTCGAGCACGGCCTCACGAAGGCGCTCATGTGGTCGTCCCGCGTGCGCTACGAATTCCCCGACGACCTCACGGCGTCGGCGGGCATCTTTCGCAACGCCTTCTTCGACGTCATCGATCCGCTCGGCGGGGAGCGCAACTTCAGCATCGACCGTACCGCCGTCAATCAGCGCGCGACGATCTCCTCGATGGGGCTCGAGCTCCAACTGACCCGCCCCCTCACGCGCAAGCTCGGCGGCTTCCTAGCGTACACACTGTCGCGGACCATCCAGACGCACGGCCGCGTTCAATCGATTTCCGGCTTCGATCGCCCGCACGTGCTCCAGGGCGCGCTCGGCTACGATTTCGGAGCGGGCATCACCGCCGGCACGCGCGCCGTCTTCTATTCCGGCGTCCCGGAGCTCAATTTCGAAGGCTCGCCGCACTTCGTCGAAGGGCGCCGCGGCGCCCCGTACTTCCGCATGGACGCGCGCGTCGAAAAGCGCTGGCGTTTCGGCGAGCGCACGTGGCTCGGCGTCGTCGCCGAGGTGCTGAACGCAACGTCCACCACCGAAACCGTGCGCCTCGATTGCGGCACCCGTTGCGTCGAGCGCAAGGCCGGTCCCGTGATTTTGCCGAGCATCGGGGTCGAAGGCGGGTTCTGAGCGACCTCACGCCGGTCGGACCCGTTTTGCGGGCTCGCGCCGAGCATCGACCCGTGGCACGCTCCACCGCGTGAAGCGCTCGTCGCTCGCCGTTGCCTCTTTCGTCGGGCTGTTGGCCGTCGTGGTGCCCGGGTTCGCCGGCGCCGCCGATCCGCATGCCGCGCCCGCCGTATCGGCCGGCAAACACGAGTTTCGCACGTTCGTTCCCGGTGCCGCCGCCCTCGAGGGCAAGATCCTCGCGCCCTGCTGTTGGAATCAGACCGTCGATATCCACGGCTCCGAGCTCTCGAACCAGATCCGCCGTGAAATCCGCTCGCGCCTGCGCGCCGGCGAGACGGCGGACGTCATCCAGGCTTCGTTCGTCCAGCGCTACGGAACCAAGATCATCGCGATGGAGGCCGACAGCCCCCTCGCCAACATCGCGCTCACGACTCTCGTCGCCATCGGCGCCGTCGGCATCGCCGGCCTCTTCATGCTCAAACGCTGGCGCGCCGCGGGCGTCGCCTCACGACCATCTGGCAAGACCAAGCGTGACGACGCCACGAACGACCGCCTCGACGCCCGGCTCGACGCAGAGCTTCGCGCTCTCGACGAATAACGAGCCCGCCGAGCCGGGTCGCGCGGGTGCGCCTTGGCGCGGCGGTGCGTAGACGTTTCGCGCCGGCGCGGTCGGGGGCGTAAACGGGTCGCGGTGGTGCGAGGAGGGACGTAAACGGCGGGTCGCGCGGGTGCGAGGAGGGACGTAAACGGCGGGTCGCGCGGGTGCGCGGAGGGGACGTAAACGGCGGGTCGCGCGGGTGCGCGGAGGGGACGTAAACG